>JANTFQ010000165.1 GCA_024763405.1 Calditrichaceae bacterium | reverse complement strand
CAGCGAACTCACGGCCGAAATTAAAATCCTGCAGGAAAAGGAAGTGGAAATCGGTGAAATCGCCGCCCTGGAATCCAAGGCCGAAGAATTTATGCAGGAAATGGAAGAGAGCAGTATGCTGCAAACGTCTACCACTTCTGCTGATAAATCTCTGGGAACCGAGGGAATGGATTATTCCGGGAACGCCGCAAGCGCGCGCAATTTAGTTACCGCCAACGCGCAAGCACTTAGTTTTTTCCGTATTCTAAATCAAATCCAAAATAACACCAATCCGTTTTCGGCAGAGGCGCAGCCGCTAACCTATGCGCAATTGCTGGAAAAACTCCAGGCGGCCCGCCAATTACTCGAAGCCTATCGCCATCAGGTGTCAGACAAACTCAAACGTCTCACGGATAAATAATGTACAAAAGATGCGTTTTTGTTCTTTTCTTCTTTCTGATTGTTCAAAACCTGTCCGCCGGGAATTTCGGTTTTAAGCTGGCCGCCGAGGCCGGAACCCATCAATTTGAAGAACAAGGCAGTGAACCCCTGATTCGCTTTAGTGCGGCGCTTCAATTCAAACAGCGTTTCCGACAGCAATATCTGAATTTTCAGGCCCGGCTTACGCCGGAAATTATCGGAATAAGCGGCAGCACATCCTCGATGAAATTCAGCGGCAATCTGCAAACCGGACGAAATTATAAGCAGGGAGGCTGGGAGGCCGGTTTACGTGCTAAAAATTATTTCTACCAGCTTAGCGCAAATAATAACGTCTATTTTGCCGTGGCGGAATTTGGTGTCTCCGGATTTTACCGCTGGCAGGGTTCTGCTTTTTATTTCGGGCGTCTCCATTACCTGTACCGCGATTTAGATACCCAGCCGGCCAATCATTTAGATTCTTTCCGCGGGGCAGGCGGTTTGCTATTTAACGGCTGGTCAAAAATGCGTTTACAGATTTTGTTCTGTTTAGAACGCTTTCGTATTTCCACCCGGCAGCAGGATCGGATTAATAGCGGCTGGCGGGCAGGACCTGAAATCAATTTCCATTACCAGGCAAAAGTATTTATCCATTCGACCCTGCGTCTTCTGTACCACGAATCCGATCTCCGTAAAAAAGCGGGTCACGAACTCCAGGCCCAGATTGTATTTGGTAAATTTCTCACCTCGCGCCTGTCCCTGTTTGCCTATCTGGATTATCGTATCATCAACCTGCCTCAAAGTGATCTGCCCGTAGAATTACTCTATTCGTCCGTCGATAATGAAAACTGGTACTATTTAAAACTGGAATTCGAACCACTTAAACGATTGGCCGTGTATGGCAAGGCGGGCTATTTTAAGGACAACCTGCCCCGGGAGAGCAATACCCTGTCCGGGATGCAGGTCTTGCTCGGATTAAGCTGGAAAGCACTATAGCGGGCCGTTTTTTAATCCGATTTAAAGCATTTGTACAACCTGCCGGAAATGGAATCCATACACTGCCATCGTAATGGCCACGCCAAATTTCTTTGGATAATGAAACAGGCTGTAAAAGAACAACTTCCAATAGTAGCGCTTGCCGGATTCCCTGAAACCCATAATCCAAATAGATTTAAAAAAGGCCCGCAGATTTCCGAGGGAAAGCTGATCCGCTTTTTTCAGGGGCAGGGTATATTCCTGGATAAAGAGCTTCACCCGCTCGTAGTATTCTTTTTGCGCATAAATGGTTTCCAGCACTTTTTTATAGCCGGCCATCAGTTCCGGGTAATTCATTTTGGGAATAAAATTAATGGAGCCGTCCATATTGTCACCGGTCGGTCCCTGCAAAAGGCGTTTTTCTTTTTTCAGGCGTTTGAAAAGACTGCTGCCCACCGGTGCATTTAGAAGCCCAACCATCGCTGTGACAATACCGCTTTTTTGGATGAACTGAATCTGCTGTTCAAATATATCATTAGAGTCATTATCAAATCCGATAATGAATCCGCCCGAAACCCGCAGTCCGGCTTTATGCAGTTTTTTAACCGACGAAAGCAAATCGTGTTTTAAGTTTTGCTTTTTACCGCATTCGGCCAGGCTTTCGTTATTCGGTGTTTCGATTCCGATAAAAGTGTGATCAAATCCGGCAGAAACCATTTGCCTGAGCAACTGTTCATCCTGAGCTAAATTGATAGACGCTTCGGTGGCAAAACTAAACGGAAACTGGTGCTGTTCGGACCATTCAATCAGCGCAGGTAAAAGTTCCTTTTTCAATGTATTCTTCTGCCCGATAAAATTATCGTCCACAATAAACACACTGCCGCGCCAGCCCTGATTGAAAAGCAACTCCAGCTCGTTTATAAATTGCGATGCCCCTTTAACGCGCGGACGGCGGCCGTTTAGCAAGGCGATGCTGCAAAACTCACAGTCGTACGGGCAGCCCCGGGAATACTGGATGCTCATACTGGCATATTTTTTTATATCCAGCAGTTCCCAGCGCGGCGCCGGTGTTTTACGGATATCCGGAAATGTATCCGAGGAATAGAGTGGTTTCGCACTGCCCTCTTTCAAATCATTTAGAAACAGCGGGAGTGTTTCCTCGGCTTCGTTTAGAATAAAATGGTCCACGCCCAAAAATTCCTGATAATCGGTTGTAATCATCGGACCGCCGGCAACCACTTTTGTGCCCAGCTCATTGCAGCGTCGCAGCACTTTTTTAAAGGAATTTTTATGGATATTCATCCCGGTTAAAAAAACATAGTCTGCCCGCTGAATATCCTGGTCCGTGAGCGGAGTTACATTCATATCAATTAATTTTATATCCCAGTTTTTGGGCAGCATTGCCGCAACCGTTAAAAGCCCCAAAGGCGGTTCGGAAGATTTTTTAGAAATAAAACGCAGAGCACCGCGGAAGCTCCAAAAGGTGAACGGTGTTTCAGGGTAGATTAATAAAATATTCATTTTCCCCTCCCGAATGCTTGTTGGGTAGTGTCAAAAGTTACTAGTAAAAATACCAAATAACTTGTGAATTATCTTTTAGTTATTCGCTTTTATATGCTTCTCCCCTTCTTGATTGACTTGAGCGGAGCCCCCGAGACAGCTCAAGGTCAAGTCAACAAGAGCTAAGGGTTCTTTCTCCAATAGATCCCCCCTGTCCCGAAGACTCGGGACATCCCCCCTTATTAAGGGGGGAACGAGGGGGGTATTCTTTGCAGCCTTTGCTTTAGATAGTTATTTTTTCATTTTTTTCATAAAACTTTTGACACTACCGATTGTTGATTTTCACTTCTTCCTTTTATCAGTAATAAGTATAGGACAAAAGAGGCGGGTAAACTGTAAAAATAATGTAAAAAAATCAGGACGGGCGGGAAGATAAAAACAGGCAGGATTTAATCGGAATAAACGGGGAATCGCCGTAAACCCTTCCAAAACATTCTTTTTTTGATGGGTAACGGAAGATAATTTAATTCAGTATTAACCGGGAACCAGGGCGAACCATTTTTTCCCTTTAAGATAAAGAATTGACAAGCCGGTGTATCGCCCTGTCCTACCAGGACCATTTTTTGCCCTTGCGCATTTTTAACCATATCAATGATTAAAACCGCGTGGCCTTTGTTTTCTTTACGAACGATAAAATCACCGATTTGCAATTTATCCGGGGAAATGTCCGGGTAGTGATGAAAAAAGGTCTGACTGCCAGAATATGAAAAAATTGTGTTCAGATAACGGCGGAAGTTTTTAGCAGAACTGTCGCTGACGGCGCTTTTTTTCAGCCGGAAATGAAGCCCTTTAAAATAGGGACGCCAGCCTTCCCGCCAGTGTTCCCAGGAAAGAATTAGCCCGTCCGGCAAGGGAAACTGAACGGAATCCCGCTGCCCTCTCTCAATTAAATAATTCGAATAAAAACGCAGCAGAATATCCATACACTGTTCCAGCCGCCGTCCTTTGATATTTCTATCCACAACCGCCGCCACAGTGGAATCGTTGGATTTTTTAAATTCCCTGCCGCGAAAATCCAGCACTGGACTACCGGGTTCCTTTAAAGGCAAATTTTGTATCCAGGCCGCAAAACGATTCGGCTCAACTGAAATACGGGTGTAACCGGGAGGCGGACTAAAACGCTGTTGAATGGTCTCCTGGGCGAAAATGATTCCGAACAAGGAAAAATGAATAAGTGTGAAAAAAAGTGTGATTGTGCTTTTAGTGTAATTCAATTGATAATTCCAACTCGCCAACAAATCTGTCATTCCCATCCCGCATAGCGGGAGGAATCCAATAATTTATTCCTGGTGCAAATTTATTGAAAAGACCGCTTCTCTGGATATCCCCGTCAAAAGCCGGGCAGGCTGCCTTCGCCTGTCCGCCCACCGGCGGACGGGTATGACTCTTCTGCTTTCGGGCCAGAGCCCGCGCACCTGTCATTCCCCGAAAAGTCGGGATTTTCAACCCGCAATCCTTTGGCGGGAATCCAGTCTCTCTTTATAGATTTCCGATTAAAAATTTCGGGAATGGCAATCGAACATTTAGTTTCTTAAATACAAGTCAGCCAATGCCTTATCCAAATCAGGAAATTGAAAGGCGTACCCGGTATCTATAATTTTTTGCGCAGACACTGGGCTGCCCTCCGTGACCAGTACCGCCATTTCCCCCATTGCGGCTTTCAGCAAAAAAGACGGAACAGCCGGCATAAAATAGGGTTTATTTAAAACCCTAGCCAGCGCACGCATAAAGTTGTCAAAGCTATCCACAGCCGGGGCTATTCCGTTAAATGCCCCCTGCGTTGAGGCATCCTCAATGGCGTTCAGATAAATGCCCACGATATCATCGATGTGAATCCAGGGAACGATTTGTTTGCCGCTGCCCAGTGCAGAGCCCAGTCCCATTTTTACCGGCAGAGCCATTTTAGACAAGGCCCCCGATTCCCTGCTCAGCACCACTCCGGTACGGATTTTTACCGTACGGATTCCAGCTTCCTGAAATTTATCAGCGGCCGCTTCCCAAAAACGGCAGGTTTCGCCCATAAAATCAGATGCCGCTTCCATCTCTTCGGTCATTACCTGCGGTCTGCTGAAACCACCATACCAGCCGACGGCCGAAGAAGAAATAAAGGCATCCAATTTGGTACCGGTTTCCCGAACCGATTGGAACAGTAATTCCGCTGATGCTACCCGGCTGTTGATGATTTCCTGCTTGCGCTTTTTCGTCCAGCGTTTTTCGCCAATCCCGGCCCCGGCCAGGTGCACAATGACGTCGGCCTGCTCTACCGCTTTCAAATCAATTTCAGCCGCGCTTACGTCCCAATGGAATAATGTGGCCTCCGGATGCGGTGTAGCAAATCCCCGACTCAAAACGGAAACTTTATAGTTCTGCTCTAATAATTCCGGAATCAGCGCCCGACCAATGAGTCCCGTGCCACCGGTAATTAAGATAGATTTCATTTAATTTTTGCTTTTCCTTTTTTTATTTTCCTTTAAAACAAAAATTCCTCACCTCGATAAATCGAAATTCGCCGTTAGAGTCCGGCCGTTGACGGAAACGTCATTTCGAACAAAGAGAGAAATCTTATCCCCAAGGTTTTTAGGAACAATCTCTTGTGACTAAGCGAAATTATTAGTTTAACCTGAGTTCAAGCCAAATGTTATTATCAAACAAATAATCTAATTTCTCCTTCGCCGGAAAGTGAATTCGACCTTCGGTGTGATTAAAAAAGGGTCACGCCGGTCTGCGGATGCGTCTGCCGACTCAGATTAGGGGGGTGTTTCT
>JANTFQ010000164.1 GCA_024763405.1 Calditrichaceae bacterium | reverse complement strand
ATTCAGGAGACAGTAGGAAATGATGCGAATGTCATCTTTGGAATGGTAATCGATGAAGAACTGACCGACGAACTTCGGGTAACGGTGATCGCTACAGGATTTAATAAAGAAACTAAACAGGCCGAAACGCTTCAGCAGCCGGCGGAATTGAAGCAAAAGTCTTTTAACCCGTCTGATTTTAAGACCTTAGATAAACCGACTTATCAGCGTGAGGAAAAAACGGTAGATAAAGAATTCTCGGGAATCGGGTTGCCGAATATTTTTCCAATCGATAAAGAGGAAGTTCCGGAAGGACCGGATGATTTGGATATTCCGACCTTTTTACGGAAACAAATGGATTAAAAAAAAGAGCAAAAAAAACGGGGGGGAATAGTGCTTCTCCCGTATGTTCCCCTCTGTTTCCGCTCTGATTTCTAAAAAAATTCTACTTTAGTCAATAAAGTTTTGAACCTCCCTGCCGAAAAATATTTATAAATAAGGAGGTTTTATGTACCAGAATCAGCTTCATTCCATTCCCGAAACCGCGCATTCTCTTGGGGTAAGCGAAGCCCTCGTAGAACGCTTCATAAAAAAAGGGCTGGTCACACCCGTTAATGATGTTACAACCCCAAAGCTTACAGAGTACGGAATCAGAAGGCTAAACCATATTCTGAAATTATATGAAAATTCTTATTCTTTTGACCGTATCGAAAAGGCACTCAATTATTAAAACTCTTCGGATACAATCCATTAAGGAAATTCGATTAATATTTTGCGAGCAGACCATCAACCCGCGAATTTAATTTACTTTTTGGATAATCAGCTTTAAGCCGTTCAAATTCTTCAATGGCTTTTGATTTTTCTTTTTTCAACAGATAACAGAATCCCAGCTTAAACTGTGCATCTGCTTTTTTATTGGAATTAGGAAAAGTAAGTACTTTTTCGAAATCAATGATTGCAGCGTCGTACTGGCGCAAAGCAAAATGGCATTCGCCTATCCAGTACTGGGCATTGTCGGCCAATGAATGGGTGGAACTGCTGGCAAGTAAGGCTTCAAACTGTCCGATAGCCTCCTGGTAATTGCGCGCTTCGAAGGATGCCCGTGCTCCGTTGTAATAGTCTTTGTAATCTTCCATTGCAATGGATCCGGCAGGAGTAGAAGCAGTGCGGTTCTTTGTTTTATTCTCAAGATCCTGAATTTCGGTTTCTTTTAGGGCCACCTGGCTTTCCAGATTCGTGATGGTCTGGTCTTTCTGGCGGACTTGATTTTTTAAATCCGAAATCTCTTTTTCGTATTTTGCGGCATCCTGATTTTCCTGCTGCGCAGCGGCAGCAGCCATCGAATTATTATTCTGACTGGCCATCTCGTCTGTTTCGAGCAGCTCTAACTTTTCGCCCTTATCCTGAGCCGGCGCCTGTTTTGTCTGGCTGGATTCTTCAGAACTGATACCGAGTAAAGCTTCGATGTCATCCAGATCTTTCTTTTCAGAATCCTGCTTTTCGGTGAGCGCATCATCATTCTTTTTTGTACCGGCGCAGTTGATGAAAAAGAAAGAAGACAGGGTGAAGACTAAAAAAATAATGAATAAACTATTCCGCTGCATAACAGCCTCCTGTGATAGGCAAATATTGGAGAAATATATCAATACTGTCCAAATATGTCAATTAAATTGCTCGTTTTATAGTATGTTAGCATTAATTTTTAAAGCGGTTCATAGAAAAATTTAAGGCAAATCCCATCATACTTAGTACGGATAATAAAAAGGACCCGCCATAGCTGATAAACGGTAGCGGTAAACCGGTTACCGGTGCCAATCCAACGGTCATTCCTATATTGATAATAACATGAAAGGCCAGTATCGTAGTGATTCCGATGAGACTGATTCCGGAAAACACCGAACGGAGATTGGCCGCAAGGTAGAGCAGGTATAAAAACAGCAGAACAAAGAGACTCATGATGAGGCCGATGCCAAAAAAACCAAATTCTTCGCCAATAACACTAAAAATAAAATCAGTGTGCTGTGCCGGCAAAAACTTTAACTGTGTCTGACTGCCATGCAGGAATCCTTTGCCCCAAATTCCACCGGAGCCAATGGCTGTTTTACTTTGGATAATCTGATACCCCGCTCCTTTGGGATCGGCTTCGGGATTGGCAAACGTCAAAATCCGCTTTTGCTGATAGGGCCGAAGCTGGCTCCATAAAACGGGGGTGGTCAACCCCACGGCAATATGTAATAAAAATACAAAAATAAGAACAGAATATTTTTGCCTGGATATAAATAATATGGCGGCTATGACAAGCATCCAAATTAAAAAAGCCCAAAAATTAAAAGCAAAAACCGCTGTAAGGATGGGCGAAACAAAAACAAAAATTATGAACCAGCGCATACCCGCCCAAAAAAGGATGGGAATTAAAAGCGCCAGAAATACCAGTGACGTTCCTAAATCGGGCTGCCTGGCGATAAGCACGAAGGGCAGTAAAATAATGGCCAGAGTAATGAGAATATGTTTCCAGCGATTGATGTCTGTATCTGGTTTTGACAGATAACGGGCGGCTGCTAAAACGGAGGCTAATTTTGCCAATTCCGAAGGCTGTAGTTTAAACGAACCAATGGCCAGCCAGCGCTCGGCGCCAAAGCCTTTTACACCAATCAGTGGAACTAACAGTAATAATAGAATGGAAGCAGCATAAATAAAATAGGCGGAACGCTCAATCAGTTTAAAGGGAAGAAAAGCAATAAAAAGCATAATCCCAAAACCAACAATGGCAAAGGTGATTTGTTTGGTAAAATAAAAGTTCTTTGCCAGCCCCGGTGCATGTACGGCGCTGTAAACGGCGGTAAGGCCGGCCGTTAACAAAAAAACCGTTAATATAATGATAACAAAATCGATGCGGCTGAATATATTTTTTCTCATCGTTTATAAAGAATCTCCCCAGGTACTGACCGGCAGCGGCTCCAAAATTTTAAAATCCGGTATCTTAAGCGGTTGCTGAATTTCTGTTTGAATGGTATTTTTAGGGATAACCGGGCGCGGAATTATTTTACCGTAAAAATACATTTCTAAAAATTTGCGGGCAATGGGTGCTGCTACCGCACCACCACCACCGCCGTTTTCAACAATTACCGAAATAGCGACTTCGGGGATATCATACGGCGCAAACCCCATAAACCAGGCATGGGTTTCACCGTGCGGATTTTGGGCAGAACCGGTTTTACCGGCCATATCAATTCCCGGAACTTTTGCACGCCAGCCGGTTCCGCCATTGACCACTTCATGCATTCCATCGCGGACAAAATGGTAAATACTATCCGAAACACCATTTACATATTTGGTCGGCGCGGGGAAATTAATATTTTTTTTGGTACTGTACTGATAAATGTGATCAACGAGATGGGGTTTATTGTAGACGCCTTTGTTGGCAAGAATCATCGCAAATTGCGCAATTTGCAGGGGTGTTGTGAGCAATTCCCCCTGACCGATGGCAAGATTTGCCAGGTTTCCTCGGGTCCAGCCATTGACGCCGAATCGCTTATTAAAATAAGCCGTTGATGGAACGAGCCCTTTATTTTCGTTTGGAATATCAATACCGGTACGACTTCCAAAACCAAACATGCGGCTGTATTTTTCCCAGATATTGAGTCCAATTTTTAATCCCAACTGATAGAAAAAGACATTGCATGAGCCTTTAATTGCCTGTTTTAAATTTACCCTTCCGTGACCGGCTGTGTTCCAGCAGTGTATTGTTTTCCTTCCCAGCTTAAACCAGCCGGGGCAGAAAGCCGTCCATTGAGGAGTGATAATTCCTTCCTGCAGAGCGGCAATGGCGGCGACTAATTTATAGGTGGACCCGGGCGGATACGTGCTTTGGATTGCGCGGCTGTATAAGGGATGGTTTTCATCATGCAGTAACTGATTCCAAATTTCGGGATCGATTTTTCCGGATAAATCGGCCGGATTATAGTCAGGTTTACTGACGAGTGCGAGAATTCCGCCGCTGCGCGTATCGATGGCGACCAGGGCTCCCCGTTTATCCTGAAATAAGGATTCTGCAAATTTTTGCAACTTGTAATCCATACACAAATATAAATCACTACCGTGCACTGGCGGAACATTGCGGTTAATATCGTACATGCCTATTTCCTTGCCGTACGCATCAACGCGTGCATAGGTAACGCCCTTTGTCCCTTTTAATTCCGAATTATATCCTTTTTCCAGTCCGCTTTTCCCCGTGAGATCACCGGTTTTTAAATTAGGGTTGAAGAGCTGTTCTTTTGGGGTTACTTCGCCCACTCTTCCGAAAATATGCGGCGATCGAATACCTTCGGGATAAAAACGTTTCGATTCGACAATGGTAACAATTCCCGGAAAAGCAAGACGGTTTTCTTCGAGAAAGGCGAGTTGTTCCTGGTTTATATCACGGGCGATGATCACGGGCCGGAACCCATAATCTTTCCGGAGCTGTTTTTTAATTTTATCCGACGCAATATTAAAGAGCTGTGAAAGTACCTGGATAGTCGAGTCGCTTACTACCTTTGGGATTAAAGCGGCGGCAAAAGAGGGCCGGTTATCTACCAAAATATTGCCTTTGTTATCGCGGATTAAACCACGCACCGGATAGATTTCAATTTTCCGAATGGAATTACTGATGGATTTCTGAACATAAATATTTTTATGGGTCACCTGAAGGCGTATGAATCCGGAAAGAATAAATAAAAAAAACAGGATCAGTAAGGCAGAATAAATAAGCTGACGCTTTTCAAGCGTCTTTTTGTCAGGCAGGCGCATTTTATTCGTCGAAATATTTACGGGTAAAGGTGTGCACGATAAACAACATCAGCATTGTATAAATTGTATTTGGGAAAACCCGGCTGTACAATAAAAAGGTGTAGGTGAGTTCGGTTTTGTATTGAAAAAACGCAAAGGCGATGATTTCGTGCAGAAGGATTAGAAACAGAAACCATATATAATATAAGGTGCCTTCGGGATGCATGGAGGTCGTTTTGCCTGAAGCGTATCCGGCGATTGATTTTGGAAGAGCGGTAATTCCAATAGGCATACCGGTGAGGGAATCCTGAATAATACCGAGAATAAAGCCGGCGGTGCTGCCCCAGCCCGAGCGAAACCGTTTACCCATAAGTAAAACAATAATCAGCACAAAATCCGGTTTCCAGACATTAATCTGCATCAGCGGAGCAATCAGGCTTTGTAGAATGAGACTGCCCCCGCCAAAGAGAACGAGAATATAGATAAAATATTTTAGATCAGATTTCATTTTTTTTACCGGGCTGAATGATGACGAGTTCTTCCAAATTATTAAAATTTACAACCGGTTTTACATAAATTGTCTGAAAAAGAGCATCTTCGTTTTTATGCACAGATGTTACAATGCCGGCTTTAATATTGGGTGGGTAGATTCTGCTCATTCCCGATGTAAACAGGACGTCGCCTTTTTGGATATCGATGGTGTTGGAAATATTTTCCAGTAGAAGTCCCCGGCTTCCGTCCCAGGTAAGGATTCCGAGTTCCCGGTTGCGTTGAACCCGTACGCTGACCCTGCTGTTTGCGTCTAAAAGATTTTGGCAGATGGCATAATGGGCGCTTACTTTTATTATTTTGCCCACCAGTCCGTCCGGAGTGACCACCGCGGTGTTTTTCTTAACAGAATCCGATTCCGTGAATTTTAAAAGATATCCGGTTACAAAATCAAGAGGACTGGA
>JANTFQ010000163.1 GCA_024763405.1 Calditrichaceae bacterium | reverse complement strand
TACCCGGAAACGATTGAAAGGATGTAAAATGTTAAGAGAACTAATTGTCAAAACACGTACCTGCCGCCGTTTTATTCAGGAAGAAAAGGTACCCGCGGCAACGCTGAAAGAACTGGTTGACCTAGCCCGGCTTTCCGCCTCTTCCGGTAATTTGCAGCCGTTGCGCTACATCCTTTCGAACAGTCCGGAGAATAATCAAAAAATTTTTCCAAATCTGGCCTGGGCCGGTTATCTAAAAGAGTGGCCGGGTCCCGCGGAAGGGGAGCGCCCGCCGGCTTATATAATCATTTTATCAGACCGGACCGTTAGTAAAAAAATAGATTGCGATCATGGTATTGCGGCCCAGTCCATTATGCTTGGCGCCCGTGAGGCAGGATTCGCCGCCTGCACTATTTCCGCTATCAGGCGGGAAGAATTGCGGGAGACTTTATCTATCTCTGACCAGTTTGATATTTTACTGGTAATTGCCATCGGAAAATGCGGTGAGAAAATTAAACTGGAAGAAGTTAAAGAAAACGGCAGTATCGAATACTGGCGCGAAAATGATAGGCACCATGTACCGAAACGGGCTCTGGATGATATCATTATAAATGTGTTTTAATGGAGATATGATGTTTAAATATGCGGTACTAATTCTAATTGTATTGCAGAGTTTAGTTTCCTGTGGCCCGGCCAATCATCAAGAAGATTTTGAACAGAAGCGTTTAATGCGCATAAAAAAGGATTTCACAAAGACGCAGCAGGAAGTTAAAGCATTTATTCAACGGTATATTCCGGATGTCAACGATGCTCAAATGCTGGAGTGGGAAAAAAGTAGAGCGCTCGAAATGCGGATGATTGACGGTGAAAAAAAATATTTTAAGCGGGCTGCCCGCAACCTGTTTCGTATCGATCCCCAATGCCGGGAAATATGGGAAAAGGCGCATCCGCAAGCAGAAAAAAATAAGGCGTTTAAACTTGATGAACACGATCAACAGGTCATAAACAGAGTCAAGGAAAGCGGGAAAAAATATGTACATCCGGTTCGCTTTCGAATAACGCAAACGTTAACAGTAGATGCCAATGTGGTGCCCGCCGGCGAAACAATCCGCTGCTGGATTCCATTTCCGATTGAAATTAAGGACAGGCAAACAGATATAAAACTCATCGCCTCGCAGCCTGAAGTGCATCAGCTGTCTGCCGCAGGTAGTCCGCAGCGAATCATCTATTTCGAGCAGCGCTCGGTTAAAGATTCCGTTGCCGAATTTTGGGTTACGTATGAATATACGGCTCACGCAACATATTCGGCCATCGATCCTGCTCTGGTGCAGCGCATTATACCCGAAGACGGATTGGAGGAATTCCTTGCCGAACGTCCGCCGCATATCATATTTTCAGATACCTTGCGCGAATTATCTGAGAAAATCGTGGGTAGTGAGAAAAATCCTTACCGCATTGCGCAAAAACTATTTACCTGGGTTGATAGCAATATCCCCTGGGCTTCGGCGCGCGAATATTCGACCATTAAAAATATTTCTCAATATGCCTATGAAAATCTTCACGGAGATTGCGGCATTCAAACACTTCTCTTTATTACGCTTTGCCGCCTGAATGGTATTCCGGCCCGTTGGCAGTCTGGCTGGGAATTTAAACCGCCACACGATAGTATGCATGACTGGGGAATGCTCTACTTTAAACCGTATGGCTGGGTACCGGTGGACGTTACGTATGGTTTAAGAAACAGTTCAGATGAACAACTGAAGTGGTTTTATCTAAACGGAATGGATAGTTATCGTCTTATTTTTAATGAAGATTTTTCACAGTTGTTTAATCCTCCGAAAACATTTATACGTTCGGAAACGGTAGATTCCCAGCGTGGGGAAGCGGAATGGGCAGGCAGGAATTTATATTTTGATCAGTGGAACTGGAAGTTGGATTGGGAAATAGTATCTCAATAATTTTACAAAATTTTTTATAATTTGTTCTATCGTCATCGATGCCTCATTCCCTGACATATTTTTTTCCTACAAGGAGAAGGGAAACTTTCTTTTCTCTCTCTTCTTTCAGGAGAGGGCTGGCCTGCCCCGATACTTCGGGGGATGAGGTTATACACTACTTTAAAGACAGACACTAAACAACAGAATTCCGATCGCCTGTAGTTCTAAAACTTTTCGTGCGGTTATTTTTGTTTGTTCAAAAAACGCTGCAGCATTTCTTTACTCTGTTTCTGAAGCCGTTTCCTAAAAAATGTGGTTCCGCCAATGATCAGGCCGTTAAGGCCCATTGTCTGAGCAGCCCATTTCCACAGAGAGTATTTATCTTTGTGCCGGATAATTTTTCCGTCTGCGATTTCCAAGGTTGCTTCGGCTCTGTTGTGTACTTTGCGTTTGTCTTTTCCATACGTATAAAACGCTTCCCAATGTACTTTAGCGGTGGTGTCGGTGACGGAATGAATCTGATATTCTACCCTTAAATCTTTAGCGCTGCGCAGAAGCATTTTCCACATCAGCGCCGCTTCGGGACCGTTTAACGTACCGAATGCCGGGTCACTGAATTCAATCTGTTCGTGATAATTTTCGGCCATTTTTTTTGCATCCCGGTTTTGGAAAGCGTTATAGAAATCAGTAATTAAAATTGTATTGTCTTCGGTTTTCATTGCTGCTTCCTTCCAGAAGATACATCCGCTGCCATATCGCAGAGTGTTCGGATGGTTTTCCAGTTCCGTGTGGTAGCGGTTTGTTTTAGTTTTTTCTCAAAAAACGCATTGGATAATTTCGTTCGTCCATATCCGATGGGGCAATAAAGATAAATATTTTTATCCACAATAGAAACAATTTCAGATTCATTTTTTGCCGGATTGATTTTATCATCAGGAAAAGAATCCGGCGCGCTTTTTAGAAAAGTTACATATTGCATAGTCTCCTCTTTCGCGCTAAAAGGCGTGGCCGAAATAATGTCTTTAAAATCTTGAAATGTGCGGATTACGACCGGAACATCGAAACCAAATACAGATTTAATTAGGTGCTGAATTTTGTCTTCGAGCTGCTTTTCATATCCATGTTTGTATTGAAAGATTACATTCCCGCTTTGAATATAGGTTTGTACATTTAGAAATCCGTGTGATTCAAAGCTTCTTTTTAGGTCCGTCATTTTGATTTTGTTTTTTCCGCTGACGTTGATGCCGCGCAGTAGAGAAATATATGTTTCCATTTTTTATTTTCCCGATTTTATAATCCCTTTGTCATCTGTCCCAGATTTACTTTTTCGGCACGGGTAAAATGAATTTCCCGGATATATTCCATTTTGCCCCATAGGTAGGTATTTCCTTTCAATCCTTTTGTGATTTTCATCCTGCGGTTCAGCCGGGCAGTCTCTTTTGGGGAAGCCAAACGCCTTTCACCAAGTTGCCCATATAGTTTGAGACCCGGATACGATTTAAAATTTCCGAGAAACAAGGACTTTAACCAGAACAGAGTTCCGCTGTTAACCGCTAGTACGCAAATATTTGGGTTGGATTTTGCGAGCCGCGGCAGCTTCTCGGGAAATTTTTCAAAATAAAAACCGTTTTGAACATTATTTAGAAACAGGGAACCGATAGGTGTTACCGTTGGTTCGTTTTGTTCATTGACGGATGCGATTGATACATGAAAATTAGTTCGGAAACAACTGTTAAAATGTTTGCGGATCATGCCCCAATTGTTTTGGATATCCATTTAATTTTCCTCCCAAAACAAAAAACGATCCGGAGTTACATATTATTTCGTTCCAGCTCCAGTAAATATTCTTTCCGCCAGATTTTACCGCCATATCCGGTCATACTGCCGTCTTTTCCGATAACCCGGTGACAGGGAATAAGAATGGCAATGCGGTTATCGCCGTTAGCACGGGCCACAGCGCGGATGGCTTTGGGGTTGTTTATGGCTTTTGCCTGCTCTTCGTAGGAGCGGGTTTTTCCATAGGGAATCGTTTGTAGCTCTTGCCAGACTTTTTTTTGGAAATCTGTTCCGGGGGTTACCAACGGAATTGAAAATTCTTTTCGTTTGCCCTCAAAATATTCCTGAAGCTGCCGGGAAAGCGGTTCAAAGTATTTGCTCGTTCCTGGTAACAGCTCGCTGTTTAAGCGTTTTTTCAGCCGCTTTATCTGTGTTTCCAGCATCCGGCGGTCGGTAAATTCCAGCAGGCAAATTCCTTCTTCCGTGGCGCCGGCCAGAAACGGGCCGAGCGGACTTAGAATTCGTGTAATATTAATGATATGATTGGATTTGCTCTTACCCGGTGTAAAACCGGCAGCATCCGAAAAAGCTTTATTGAAACCGCTCAGAGATTCGTAACCGGAATCAAAAGCAGAGGCAGTCACTTTTTCGCCGAGTTTAATCGTACCAAAAGCCTGGTTGATACGCAGAGCGCGTAAATAAGCCTGAAACGTCATTCCGTGGTGTTTTTTAAACCAACGCCTGATGCGGGCCGGATCAACGCCCCGTTCCCGTAATTCGAAATCACGTAATTTAATCCCCGGATTTTGATGGACTTCCTTTAACAAAGATTTCAGCCAGTCCGGTACTTCGCCGTATTGTTCCATCGGTTTGCAGAGTTTGCAGGGACGGTAACCGAAACTGAGCGCTTCTTTGGCCGTGGCAAAGAATTCCACATTTTCCAGTTTGGGCATTCGGGCGCGGCAGCCCGGGCGGCAAAATATCCCGGTGGTTTTGATGGCGGTGACAAAGATGCCTTCAAAACTGCGGTCTCTTTCCTGCAGGGCTTTGATCATCGTTTCTCTGTCCGGTAATGATGAAGAACGTTTATTCATAATGGTTTTCCTCATATTCAATGCTTCAAAAATAAGCGTCCGGAATTTGGGAAACAACCGAAAATTGAACAGGTAATTTTTTAGGATTCTTTTTGAATGGTTTGTGCCGTCTGGTTGATCCCGAGAATACGCAATATAAAATCAAAAGCGGATGCGGGTAGCAGGCGCAGTAGAGGAACCGTGTAAAGCAAACGGGGCATCAGTAATTGTTTTTTATTTTTCTGAATGGCTTTAAGAATATTTTGACTGACTTGCTGCGGTTTTAGTATCGGCAGTAAAAACGGAATACGGCTGCGTACTCCGGGGACCATTTGAGTGGAAATGTAGAAGGGACAGACCACCGTTGTGCGGATGGCGCTGCCAACCTGTTTTAATTCCTGGCGCAGGGTTTCGTTAAAACCCACCGCGGCAAATTTACTGGCCGGATAAGAAGCCAGGCCTGCCGAGGCCGCAAGTCCGGCGGCCGAAGCGATGGTTACGATATGCCCCTCGTTGGCAGAGAGCATCTGCGGCAAAAAGGCTTTACTCAGCCAGAACAGGGCGGTACTGTTTACAGTGATTATTTTTTCGAGCTTCTCCGCCCCGCATTCCCAAAACGGTTTGTTTACTAATAAACCTGCGTTGTGAATCAAAATCTGTGGTATTCCAAAATCAGATTGAATTTGCTGCGCCGTTTTTTCAATCTGATCCGGTTCAGACAGGTCGCATACATAGCTGTTAATTTCCGTTTTAGATTCACTCAACTCTTCTTTTAACACGTTTAGCCTGGCCGCATTTACATCTAACAACGCCAGACTGGCGGCGCCGAGATGGCAAAATTCCTGCGCTAAAAGCCGCCCCAGATCGCCGGCCGCTCCGGTCAGTACAATACGTGTACCCTTAATCCTGCTCAACGACTTTTCCCTTATGTAAACGTGATTGGAACTGCGTGGT
>JANTFQ010000162.1 GCA_024763405.1 Calditrichaceae bacterium | reverse complement strand
GGATTCTCCCTTGCAGTTATGGACTGCGCTGAATATATTGCGTTATCCATTTTAAACTTAACACGGAGTTTTTATGCGCCTCCCTGTCCTTTCCATCTTAAGTCTGATTATTCTGTTGTCTGCCGGCTGTAAAGAAAAAACGCCGCAGGCCGAAATCAGCTACCCGCTGGAAACCGCTAAACTGATCAGTGGTTCCACTTCCGGAACTATCAGTAGCTCTGCGGACATCCGGGTCATCTTCAGCACAAATGTTGTCGATTCCACCCTGCTGAACCAGACGCTGAAAAAAGCCGTGTTCGCCTTTGAGCCGGATATTGATGGAAAAACTTTTTGGCAGGATAAGCACACCCTGGTTTTTAAACCGAATTCCCGTCTGCCGATGCGCCAGCCCTGGCAGGCCAAACTGAATCTGAGCCTGCTGCTGAATCAACAAAGTAAAACGCTGCTGCCATTTCAGTTTCGTTTCGAAACAGCCGGAAGAGAGGTGGAAACATTCAGCGCGGATTTTATCCCGGATAAAAATGAGGACCCCGGGCATTTGCGTTTTAAAGGGACAATTACATTTACCGAAGCGCTGCAAGCCGGGCAGCTCAAAGAGGCCGCTCTTGTAAAACTGAACGGCAAAAAAATCACCCTTACCTGGCAGACCGATGCTTCCGGCCATAATTTCACCTTTTTATCCAAACCGCTCAGCAGAACAAAAAACAAACAATCCATCGTTTTTTCTCTCAATCAAAAGACGCTGGAGCTTTCCACTCCATTTAAACAGACTTTTTCCCTGCCCCGCTTTCAGGCGCTTAGCATCACCGATGTGCAGGTGCAGGCGGATAAAGCCCGGCCGCAATTGCAGATTAATTTTTCCGACCCGCTGATGGCCCAACAGGATTTAAAGGGTTTTATCCAGATTCGGCCGTCCCTGCCCCTTTCTTTAAACATCACCGGGAACCAGATATTTGTAAGAGCGCCGTTCGAACACGGGCAAACCTATTCGCTCGTCGTCAAACCCGGCGTGCGCAGCAAACTGGCCGTAAAGCTAAAAAAAGAATTCAGCAAAAAAATACAGTTCGAAAATCTTCTGCCCGAAATACGTTTCTCCGGCAACGGCGTTTTCCTTCCTTCCAGCAACGAACAGAAAATCCTTTTTCAAACGGTCAATGTGCGCCGGGTTGATTTGAAAATTATCAAAGTTTTCGATTCCAACCTGGGGCAGTTTCTGCATATGGAAAACCTGAATGGCAAGAAAAAACGCCGCGAAAGTTTTGGCTATAATATTCATCAGGTAGGCGTGGATGTGGTTAAAAAGGAATTAATTATCGGCAGTGAACAAAATCGCTGGCTGCAGCACGAACTGGATTTAAAAGCGCTGCTTAAAAAGGAAAAGAACGGTTTGTTTCTGGTTCAGATTTCATTTAAGCACGAAGATATGATTTACAAAAAAGATGAAACTAATCTGCGCTACAACCGCCGCTACGATTATTACAACGATCCCTCTTCTTACGGCTATCTTTATCAGCACGGTACCATTTACAAGCCGCTGATTATCAGCGATTTGGGTATTACCTATAAACAGGCCGACAAGAATCACTATGTTTTTGTCAGTGATTTGGTGCAGGCCAAACCGCTTTCGGATGTACGGATAAAACTGTTTTCGTTTCAGAATCAGCCGCTGGCTTCGGCACGCACTGATAATGAGGGGAAAGCGGTTCTCCGAAATATTCCGGATAAAATTTTTTATATAACGGCCGAAAAGGACGGGCAGCGCAGCGTACTGACTCCGAACAGTATGCGCTGGAACCTTTCGACTTTTGACACGAAAGGCCTGAAAACTTCGGACAGCGGCATACGGGCTTTTATTTACACCGAACGCGGTGTGTACCGTCCCGGGGATACCATTAATCTTAGCGCCATTTTTCGTAACGAGCAAAATACTTTTCCCGCCGGCCACCCGGTTACCCTGTCCATTAAAAATCCCCGGCAGCAAACGGTTTTCCGGGAAACCCTGAAAAACGGCAAAGACGGCTTCTATAATTTTTCCTATACGGGAGAGGTTAGCGATATTACCGGAACCTACCGGGCGGAATTTGAGGCTGCCGGGCAAAAATTTTATAAGCCGTTAAAAATAGAAACCGTCTTGCCCGAGCGTTTAAAAATAGAACTGGAAACACCAACACATTTTGGCCCTGCGGATAAGCAGCTTTCGCTCAAAATTACCAGCGCTTACCTGATGGGCAATCCCGCATCAAATCTGAAAAGCGATGTTTCCATCGAGTTGACGGGAGCGGCACGAACCTTTAAACCGTTTAAAGATTTCCTGTTCCGAAATCCTTCCCGCGAATTTCGTTCCACACGTTTTAATCTCTATTCCGGTAGGTTGGATGCCGGCGGAGAGAAACAGGTTCTCTGGAATCTTCCCAAACCCAGCACCGCGCCTTCGGCGGTTAGGGGCCGAATCACGGTAAAGGTATTTGAAAAAAGCGGTCGACCGGCACAATCCGGTCTCGATATTTCCATCGATCCTTACTCCTATTATGTGGGTGTAAAAAAACCGCAAACCCGCTACGGCTCCGTGCGCACCGGCAGTGAACTGAAAGTGCCGGTTGTTCTGGTGGATTCCAGTGGGCGGGCAAAATCCGGGCGCAGGCTTAAATACCGCATTTATAAAAATGAACAGCACTGGTGGTACGAATACAATTCCCGCGACCGTTTTCGCCTGCGTTTTAAACGGGATCGCAGCACCGAACTGCTTAAAGAGGGAACGCTGATTTCCGGTAGTCGTCCCATCTCTTTTATGTTTAGGGCGCAGGATCGCGGCCAGTATTTTGTGGAAGTGCAGGACGATGAAAAGGGTGGCCATTCCAGTGGATTTTTCTTTCAGGCCTACGCCTGGGGCAGCGAAGCCAATCCGGCGCGGGATGCCGGTATTCTGGCCCTGCAAACCGATAAGAATGTGTACCATCCCGGCGAGGAAGCGGTGCTGCGTTTTCCGGTTCCAAAAAAGGCCACGATTTTATTCACGATCGAAAAAGGCGGTGCAATTCTGGAATCCCGCTGGATAAAAAGCAGCGCCAAATCCAACGAACAGATTTTACGGATTCCCATTAGCGAAGAAATGCTGCCCAATGTGTACGCCTCTGTTTCCGTGATTCAGCCGCAGACACTGGTGCAAAACGATCGTCCCGTGCGGATGTACGGGGTCGTTCCGCTTGTGGTGGAATCGGCCGCCACCCGCCTGCCGCTGAAAATTGACCTGCCCGAAGAACTTCAGCCCGGCAAACCGTTTACGGTAAACGTACAAACCGAAGATAAGAGTCCCGCCCAACTGACCATCACCGTCGTGGATGAAGGTCTGCTCAGCCTGACCCGATTTTCCACTCCGGATCCCTGGAAAACCTTTTTTAGCAAACAACGCCTCAATATCCGCACCAGCGATTTGTTTGACCAGGTAATCGGGATGAATCACGGCGCTATTTTCAGTACTTTTTCCATTGGCGGCGGGATGCTTGAGGAAGAAGCGTACCGGCAGGGACAACTCTCCCCTCAGAAAAACCGCTTTCGGCCGGTCAGCCTGTTCAGCGGAATTATTCAGACCGATAAAAACGGCCGGGCCAAAGCGGAATTTAAAATGCCGGATTATATCGGCGCGGTACGGGTAATGGTTGTGGCCGTTAACGGAAAACGTTATGGAAATGCGCAAAAAACCGTCCCTGTAAAAAAACCGCTGATGCTGCTGCCTTCCCTGCCACGGGCGGCTTCGCCGGGTGATTTATTTACGCTGCCCGTTACCATATTTAAAACCAGTTCAAAAGCCGAAGATATAAAAATACAGCTTTCGGTAAACGAGCCGCTGCAGATTAACGGCGCCAGCCAGCAAATCCTGCATTTTACAGAAGCGGGTCAGCAGGATGTATTTTTTACCCTTAAAGCGAATCAGGCAACCGGCCAGGCGACTGTTTCCCTGAAAGCGCAGGGTGTGCAATTCAGTACAACATTTAAAAAAGAACTTGCGGTTCGTCCCTCTTCACCACGTCTGACCCGCTACGAGCAGAAAACCGTGGAGCCGGGTCAACAGGTCTCCTTTACGGTTCCCGCAGACGGGTTGCCCGGTTCCAACTCCGCCCGCCTGCATCTCCGGCGCCGGCCCAATATCAAACTGACGCGGCGTATCCTGCAGCTCATTCGGTATCCTTACGGCTGTGTGGAGCAGACTGTTTCGGCCGCTTTTCCCCAGCTTTACATTCAGGATTTTATTCCCAAATCACAGGCGGCCAAACACGATATTGACAAAGACATTAACGAAACCATTTACCGTTTAAGCCGATTCCAGCTAACCAGTGGCGGATTTTCCTACTGGCCGGGCAACAGCGCCGTTTCTGTTTGGGGAACCCTGTATGCCGTACATTTTTTAGTTGAAGCGATGCAGGCCGGATATCATATTCCATCGGATCTGCTTGATAACACCGTTGCCTTTACCGAAAAACAACTGCGTATTTCATCGAAGTGGGAACTGCTGGAAAAAGTATATGCCGTGTACGTCCTTGCCCTGGCAGAACATCCACCGCTGGGTTCTATGAATCTGCTGCGCGAAAATTATTTATCGGCGATGAACGACACCGAACACTGGCTGCTCGCCGCCGCGTATGCCCTGGCCGGACGTAAAAAGGCCGCCGAAAGCATTATTGCCGGAGCCGGGATTTCCACGCAGAAATATCCCTATTTTTCACGCAGTTTCGGTTCTCTCTACCGTGATAAAGCGCTTATTCTGGAACAGCTGATCCGCTTCAAACGCTGGAATCTCGCTTCCGAAGTAGCCGACGAACTGGCCGTCGCGCTTTCGTCCGACGACTGGTATTCCACGCAGTCCAGCGGCGTGATGCTTGTGGCCCTCGGTAAATACCTGCGGGCGGTGGAAGGCGATGGCGATCAGCCAAAGCAAATGAGCGGAAACGTTGTTTTGGCAGACGGCAGTAAAATTCCTTTTAAAACGGATAAAATCAGTTACAGCGTTGCCATCACCGGGGGATTTGGCAAACAGGTTACCCTCGAACTGGATGCCCAAACCAGTGTGAAGCGTGTTTTTGCCGAACTGGAATGGTCGGGGCTGCCTCTGCGTTATACAGGGAAAGATGAAGCGCATAACATTCGTCTGGAAGTAAAGTTTCTCGATGAAGATGGGATGAAAATCAATCCTGCTTCGTTACGGCAGGGGCAAAGTTTCTGGATGTACTTCCGGGTTAAACGTTCTTCCGAACTGCATTATACAATTAAGGACCTGGCGCTTACACAACTGCTTCCGGCCGGCTGGGAAATTGATAATTATATGCTTACCGCCAATGAACGGCCACAGTGGATGCGCAACTGGCATCTGGACAGGGAGACCTACCGCGACTTCCGCGACGACCGGGCGATGTGGTTTTTTGATTTGGGCGGCAGCGGCTTGGATTTCGCAATTAAACTCAACGCGGTGACCAAAGGCAGTTTTTTCCTGCCACCCGCGCTGGCCGAGGCGATGTACAATCACGGCTTCCGCGCCCAGAAAGCGGGAATGCAGGTCGACGTAATCGGACGGTAGACGATTAATGATAATCGAAAACACCCGGATTAATTCGTGTGTTCACAATTTATAAAAAAGGAATTTTAAATGGAATTATGGTATTTTGCACATCCCTACTCTTCCCCTTCAAAAGAAAATCATTCGGATAATTTTGCCCTGTGCAACGACCGGGCGGTCAAA
>JANTFQ010000161.1 GCA_024763405.1 Calditrichaceae bacterium | reverse complement strand
ACGTACATGTTTGTACTCTGAAAACTGTGAACAAATAATTAATCTAACTAAATGTTTTACTAATCTATTAAGGAGTTATTATGAAGAAGTTATTTGCTTTGTTAATTGTGCTTTCCATGTTTTTTGTGATGGGTTGCAGCGAAGAAACCAAGAAGGTTGACGAGTTTGACGTTTTGAGCACATACCTCGAGGGAACAGATGGTGGCTATATTAACAATATGGGTTCCTGGATTTTAGGCGCCGGCGTATTAAATGCTAATTTTGATTACAGTGCCTACACCGTTTTAGATTTACGCAGCGCTGCTGATTTTGGAACAATGGCTATTCCCGGCGCTATCAATGTTACCTTAAGCAATATGTTTACCGCGGCCGAAGCATCTACCAAACCGATTCTGGTCACCTGCTATTCCGGCCAAACAGCGTCTTTTGCGCATACACTGCTGCGCCTAAAAGGCTACGAAGCCTATGTCATGAAATTTGGGATGAGCTCTTATGATGCCACTTTAGACAAATGGACCAGTAACTGCAGTGACCAGTATGCCGGCGATCTCGTTAAAACGGCGTCTCCCACATTGCCAAGCTATGATTTCCCGAAATTGGATACGGGTAAAGACAAGGCAGAAGATATTTTAGATGAACGTATCGATGTTGCCGTAGCGGCTTGGGGAACTACTTTAATCGGTGCCGGAACCGTTATTGCTTCGCCGACTAATTACAATATCGTAAACTATTGGTCTGAATCAGAATATACAACCCACGGCCATATCAACGGTGCGTATCAGGTTACGCCGGGCACCTTGACCAAAGCCGAAAACTTATCCGTATTTGATCCCGCAGGTGGAAACGTTTTATATTGTTATACCGGTCAAACCGCCGCTGCAACCTGTGCCTTTTTGGATGTTGTCGGTTATGAAGTAAAAGATATTAAATTCGGTTTCAACAATATGCACTGGACCGAATTACCGGGACACAAATGGCCAAAACCATATTCAAATTAATTCAATAAATCGTTGTTTATAATCCGGAAGGGAAAATCTTCTCTTCCGGATTTAATTTTGTTGCCGCTCCCTTTTTACTGTTGGGGTTTATGATGAAAAAAATCTGTTTATTATTATTCACCGCCATTACGGTCACCTTTGCCGCCGATATATCCGGAAACCTGTCCACGGGATTTTATATGGGCACACCGTTCTGGAATTCGGATAATTATTCTGCCGGAAATACAATCGATACCAAAGATGCCTTCATGCGTACCGTGAATCAATTGCGCCTGAACGGAAAATTCGGTACTCAATTCAGTGTCCGTCTTAATGCCCTACGCAGCGATGGGTTTCAGAGTGAAAACCATTTATCCGAAACTAAAATTTATCAGGTATACGGTCAGTATAAATTCAGTGGAGGCGCTGTTAAGCTGGGACGCTTTGTCCCGTTTAATCGCTGGATCTGGGGATCGGTAGATGGTGGTGCCGTTTCGTATGCATTTGGCAAAGCGGTAAAGATATCCGTACTCGGAGGTAAGCATACCCCGTATGGTTTGCTCTATGACAGTGCTAATTCCATGACCGTCGTATATTCCGATATAGCCTTAAAACTTGGAGCGTATGGCACGAAGTTAAAAATTTACAATGATGATAATGTTACCAAGGCGGGCGTTGATTTTTACGGCCGTACCGGACACCTGCGTTATAGCGGGAATTATGGTTTTGATATTACCAACAGTCGCCTGGCCGATGGCGGATTGGGTCTGTTTTATCTGGTGAACCGAAAATTGAATTTTAGCGGGAACTACCGTTTGTTCCGTACGATGCCGTGGAATCTTGGCGGCACCGATTTCCAGACCTATCTTGTAGAACGTTTTTTAGCTGGTGCAGCCTATAAACTTTTTCATAATTATACGCTAAACCTGCGCCAAATGGTAACTATGACATCCGATAAGAAAAACTATTTATCGTATATCACGGTTAATCATACCTTTTTCACCCTGGGTTTAAGTTATCTCACTGGAGATGCAGATATGAAACGGCTCGGCCTGGTAGCCGGGTTGAAATATACTTTAAAAGATTTAACTCTCTCCGGCGGACTTGCCCCGGTCAATTATCAGCCGCGTTTTTCTAATGAAAACCTTACTAATACAGCCTTTTATTTTAAGGCCCGCTACCGTTTTTTAAAACGTTTTTTAGTGAATGCCAATTTTAATTATTACCAATTTGATACAAAACAGGAACCTCTTTTACTGCAGTCAAAATTCAGGGGTGGACTGCAACTTAATTATTTTTTGGGAGCTGAATGATGAAGAAAATAATACCTGCGGCCGTTGTTCTGTTTACGATTGGGCTGGTGATAGCTTCCGGAATTAAATGGAAATCGGATCTTGTTTTTTCGCATAAATACCATATAACGGAAGCCGAAGCCGAATGCAGTACCTGCCACGAAAAGGCCGAAACCAGCACGAAGGGAACGGATGACCTGCTGCCCGAAATGGAAACCTGCTACAGCTGTCACGATGAAGATGATACCGAATGTTCGCAATGTCATAAACAGCCGGATGATCCGATCCTGCTTCCCCGTATAGAAAAATATTCTGTAAAATTTAACCATAAAAAACATGTAGAAAATGATGTTGCCTGTACGGTTTGCCATATGGGCATTGCTTCGAAGGATGAGGTCGAATCTTCTATGCATCTGCCCAAAATGGAACGGTGTATGACCTGTCACGAAACACCGTCCAGTATTGCCGGTTGCTATACCTGCCATTTGACATCAGACAATCTAAAACCAGTGGATCATGAAACCGGATGGGATAAAAATCACGGTCTGGTTGGTGAGACCGGAAGTGAAAATTGTAAATCGTGTCATACCGAAAACTATTGTATTACTTGTCACCAGGGAGAAAATTTACAGAGCGAAGCGCATCCGCCGGAATTTTTACTTACCCATGGTTTAAGCTACATGGTTCGTGAATCGGATTGCGCCTCATGCCACGAATCACGCCAATTCTGTATTGATTGCCATATGCATGCCAACACGGTCTATCCTGCCGATCATCAGGTCGCGGGATGGGATGCGGAAGGACATGCGGAATCTGCCCGGGTGGATTACGACCGCTGTGCGGTGTGCCACGAACCAGGTGCTACGCTTTGTCTCCAGTGTCATAATTAATACTGTGTTTGCAGTCCCTTTTTCAAAGCCGGATAGTTTTAAATTTATCCGGCTTTTTTTTCTGAAGAACCTCTAAAATTTCAATAGATTTTGGTCATATTAACGAAGGAATCTTTCGGATTCATAAAAAGATGCGTATGGTTTAAGGCTAAATCCGGTAGAATCAAAAAAAATAAATGAAGAGTGCCATTTTCTTTTTAATTTATTCAATTTTTTTTGTAAATTAAAAAATCAACTGTGCATCATTGTAAATTTATAAAGCTCCTCAATCCAAAGATGAGTTTTACAATTGAAAGGGTTAAATTTTGAAAAAAATAGTGTTACTTTCTGTACTATTCATTTTCACCTCACTATTATTCAGCCAGGGAGAATATGAATGTTTGGATTGCCACCAGGAACACAGTCTGACAAAATTTGTAAATGATTCTACCGAAATTTCTGTTTTTGTGGATACCTCAAAAATTGCAAAATCGGTTCACGCGGATCTGGAGTGTACAGATTGCCATGTGGGGACAGAAAACCATCCCAATGGAAAGGCGCTGCCCGAACCGGCCTGCACCAGCTGCCATGAGGACGAAGGTGAGGAATACGATACCAGTATTCATGGTAAAGCCTACCATCTTGGAGATAAAGCGGCCGCAAACTGCTGGGATTGCCATGGTGGCCATGAAATTGTAGAGCATACGCCAAGCCATCAAAATAAAATGGTAGAAGCTTGTGGTAAATGCCATTCGGATCCGAAAATAATGGCAAAATTCGGAAGAAGGGAAATGGATCCGGTTGCGACTTTTAAACAGAGTATTCATGGCAAAATCTTTCTGGATGATCCCGCTGCACCCGTCGCAAATTGTATTGTCTGTCATGGTAGTCATGATATAAAAGGTGGAATCGATCCAACTTCGAAATTAAATAAACTGAATATTCCTAAAACCTGCGGCACCTGCCATGAGGAAGAGGAAAAAGAATATTATCAGAGCATTCACTGGGCTTCCATTCAACGGGGACACTACGAAGCCCCTGTTTGTACAGATTGTCACGGTGAACACAATATTCATTTGGCTGAAGGCGAAGACGCCTTAACAAACAAATTGCTTCAGCCTACAAAACTCTGTGCCAGCTGCCATTCCAATAAAACAATGATGGAGCGTTTTGGTCTCGACGCACGGCGTCTCGATTCTTATATGAAAAGCTACCACGGTCTGGCGGTATTAAAAGGTTCTCCCGAAGCGGCAACCTGTACCTCCTGCCATGAAGTACATGCCATCCGCAGCAGCAGGGATAGCCTGTCTTCGGTTTTTCCGGCCAACCGCAAACAAACCTGCGGCACCTGCCATCAAAATATTACGAATGACTTTGCACAAATCGATGTACATCCGCTGGATATGAAGACCCGTAATCCAATTGCTTATCTTTTTAAACGGATTTATTTTTGGCTGATCCTTGTAGTTATCGGCGGAATGCTGGCACACAATATTTTGATTTTAGTTCACCATGTACGTGAAAAGAGAAAGAAAGAACTGGGTCAGATTCGTGTGACACGCTTCCAGACCTTTGAAGTATATCAGCATCTGGTAATGTTAACCAGTTTTCTGACTCTTGCGGTGACTGGTTTTGCCCTTAAATTTCCCGATGCCGGATGGGTGCATCTTCTTGTTTCCCTCGGAATGACGGAAGCCATCCGTTCCGTAGTTCACCGGGTTGCTGCGATGGGGCTGGCTGTTACCTCTGTCATCCAGTTGATATATTTTGTTTTTACCAAAAAGGGCAGACATGATTTCTTGTCTTTACTTCCCAATGTTGATGATGTGATTCATGTGTGGCAGAACATCCGTTATAACTTAGGATTGAGCAATGAAAAACCGAAGTTTGGCCGTTACGATTATGGTGAAAAAGCGGAATATCTGGCTCTGATCTGGGGGAACATGGTGATGGGCGCCACCGGTTTTATTTTATGGTTTCCGGAAACATTTATCGGCTTTCTCCCCATTTGGGTGTTCGAAACATCGGAAGTGATTCACTATTTTGAAGCCTGGCTGGCCATATTGGCAATTATTGTCTGGCACTGGTTCTTTGTATTTGTGCACCCGGATAATGCACCGGTTAACCTGACCTTTCTTGATGGAAAGATCACGGAAGAGAATCTGAAACATCATCATCCGAAAGAATATGAGCGCCTGAAAAAAGAGCAGGAATCAAAAGAAGATTAAACTAAAAAAGCCCGGCAATCGCCGGGCTTTTTTTATAGATAAAAATTTATTGTGGATTTTAAACAGGCCGTTCAATTATTTCTTTTGCCTTGGCGATGATATTCACTGCTCGTAAGTTATAGCGATCCAGCAGTTCATCAGGAGTTCCGGACTCGGCATAATCATCTAAGCCGATAAAACCCATTTTAACCGGATGGGTTTCTGCAACCGTGCGGGCGATGATACTACCCAGGCCGCCGTCGAGCAGATGTTCTTCTACGCTCAGAATGGCTCCGGTTTCTTTCGCGCAGGAGATAATAGTCTCTTTGTCGATGGGTTTGATGGTATGAAAATCAACCACACGTACAGAAATACTTTCTTTTTCGAG
>JANTFQ010000160.1 GCA_024763405.1 Calditrichaceae bacterium | reverse complement strand
CGTATGGCTGTTTCCACATCCCGGCTGGTCAGCTTTCCGTTTTTCCTGGCAATTTTAAGCAACTCTTCGAGCAACCTGCCAGCTTCCTTCACTTCCTGTTCGGAACCGATAAGTTTTATCATATGACCACGCACAACCATACGAATCTGGAAGCACTGCTCAAAAATCTGCTGCAGTTGGTTATCCGGCAATAAAATCAGACGGGGATCCAGTTGGTCTGGAAGACGTATTTCAATATTAGAAAGTTCACTCATAGCCAAAATAAAAAAAGCTTCTGAACAGAACGAACAGAAGCTTTTTCTCTAAATTTAAATTCTTTTATCTGGCGATTTTCAAAACCTGATAAGGGAAAATCACACTGGGATCAGAAATCGTATTTTTGTTTGCTTCATATAATTTCTGCCATTTAAAAGCGCTTCCATATACATTGCTGTATCCGGCAATCTTCGATAAATTTTCACCTTTAACAACAAGATGCTGATCGGCGCCAACCTGATGGTCAATGGTAAAAACCTGGTTCGGGAAAATCATATTCGGGTCTTTAATCTGATCTTTATTAGATGTATAAATACGCATCCAGGCATAAGCATCGCCGTAAATATCTTCTTTGGCGGCGATTTTCCACAGGTAGTCACCACGGACAACGGTATATGAAGGCGGAATAGCTGCTGCGCCTTTAGCCTTAATCTGATCGATCAGGCTCTGAATCGCATTCACTTCTGCTGTATTGTCGCTGGTCGCGGAAAAATGATTTTTCTTCGCTTCATCCAAGCGGGCCTGAAGTTCATCCACTTCACCGGATTTACTGTAAATTTCTTCCGGCGTCATATTCAGCATGCTGGCGGCATCACTCTTTAAACCGTTCAGGCTTTCACCATAGGAATTAAAAGCGGGCTGGTCAGCGGACGCGGCCGTATACATGGCATCCCATTCGCCGTCAATTTCACCCTGTAAAGTATCTAATTCTTTTTTCAGCGCATCGATTTCGGTATTTTCACCATCGATACCGCTCTGAGCGGTTTGTAAACGTTGCTGCCATTCGGCAAGATAGGTATTGTATTGTTCCTGAGTCATTTCTTCATAGTTGTAAGTCTGTGCAAATACGCTGCTAAAGGCAAGAATAATAACCAGCAGCATAACAGTAAAAATAGATTTTATCTTCATAACGTTTTATCTCCTTTATTGAAACGCACCTGATTATTGAGCATTCGTTTGTTCTACGTGCTGCTGTACACTTTCTTTATCAGCTTTAATTTTCGCCAATTCCGCTTTCTTTGCTGCAACTTTTGCTTCCAGATCTTGTTTTTCAACTTTTTTATCTGCCAATGTCTGTTCTGCAGATAAAGCGGCTGCTCTGGTTTCTTCGAGCTGCTTAACTTCTTCATCACTCGGTTTCCAGCCGCAGCTGGTTACGGATATAGTTGCCGCACCGAAAAGAAGAATCAGAAAAATTTTAAATGACTTCATAAATTAGGCCTCCTGGACGTTTGGTTGTTTTGCTAAATATTGGATAAAGCTAATGAAATCTATAAATAGAGTCAAGATCTTTGTTTAAATATACTGTAAACAATTTCTTAACTAATTTTTAATTTCAACTCTCTTAATTGTGATTCTGAAACCGCAGACGGCGCTTCGTCCATTAGCGACAAAGCCGAACTTGTCTTAGGAAAAGCAATCACATCACGGATGGATTCCGCCCCGACTAAAATCATTACAAGACGGTCTAAGCCAAAGGCAATTCCACCGTGGGGCGGCGCTCCGTACTCCAATGCTTCCATCAGAAATCCGAACTTTTGCTCTGCTTCTTCTTTTTCAATCTTAAGCGCGGCAAACATTTTTTCCTGCATCTCTTTCGTGTGAATACGGATACTGCCGCCGGCTATTTCACTGCCGTTTAAAACGAGGTCATAGGCCCTGGCTTTTACCTTTTCCGGCTGTTCATCCAACAGAGGAAGTTCCTCTTCCTGGGGACTCGTAAACGGATGATGCCGGGCCATATAACGCCCCTCTTCTTCACTGTATTCCAACAGAGGAAAATCGGTTACCCATAAGAACGCAAATTTATCCTGTGGAATTATGTTTAAATCTTCAGCTATTTCGAGCCGTAACTGCCCTAAAACCGAAAAGGTTGTTTCGTAAGTATCCGCGGCGCTGAGCACTAAATCATTTTCCTGCAAATTAAGGACGCTAACCAGTTCTTTCGTTTCTACTTCTGAAATAAACTTGGATATTCCCGCGCTGAACTGACCCTGTTGGTATTTCCAGTAAGCCAGGCCTTTTGCACCCAGCTCTTTAGAACGGTCAATCAGTTTATCAATTTTTTTTCGGCTGAATTCCGCCCCGTTTTTCACAACGAGCGCTGCTATCTGCCCACCGGATTCAAGCGCACTACTGAATACTTTAAAATCAGATTGAGCAAAGACGGTATTTAATTGCTGGATTTCCATTCCAAAACGCAGATCCGGTTTATCCGATCCATAGCGTTCAAAAGCCTCGTTAAAGGTCATCCGTTTGATGGGCATTTCCAGTTCGATACCAAGCACCTCTTTAAACACTTTTTGCACCAACTCGCTGCCGATACGGATTATATCGTTTTCATCAACAAAAGACATTTCCACATCTATCTGCGTAAATTCCGGCTGGCGGTCACGGCGTAAATCTTCATCACGGAAACATTTAACCACTTGAAAATAGCGATCAAAACCGGAGACCATCAGCAATTGCTTATAGGTTTGCGGGGATTGCGGAAGCGCGTAAAAACGACCGGGGTAATTTCGGCTGGGGACCAGAAAATCCCGTGCCCCTTCCGGGGTGCTTTTCATCAGAATCGGGGTTTCAATTTCCATAAATTCGTTATGATAAAAATAGTCCCGAATGATATGATAAACATTACTGCGCACCTTCAAATTGTGCTGCAGACCGCTTCTTCGGAGATCCAAATAGCGGTACTTAAGGCGCAATTCTTCATTGATTTCAATATCATCCAATATTTCGAAAGGCGTGGTCTTCGCTTTATTTAAAATCTGAAGTGCTTCGGCGGCGACTTCAATTTCACCCGTTTTCATTTCCCGGTTAATCATATTATCCGGCCTGGCGGCAACGATGCCGGAGATTTCCACAACATCTTCATTACGCAGGGCCTTAGCCTGTTCATAGACGTCTGCATTCTCTTCAGGATTAAAAACGGCCTGTGTTTTTCCATACCGATCCCGGACATCGATAAAAATTAAGCCGCCTAAATCGCGCCATTTATTTACCCAGCCCGTCAGAATAACTTTTTGGCCGAGATGTTCTTTACTTAATGCACCACAGGTATGTGTTCGTATCATATTTTAATCTCCATAAAACGGCGCACAATGTACTTAGTAATTGAGTATGAAACAAAAAAAAAGCCGCGAAAATGCGGCTTTAAATACGTAGAGGGAATTTTATTTTAACTGCTAAAAACAAACTTCTGGCTAAAAGTAACACTTCCTTCCTTGGGGTTAATCGCCTGAAAGCGCCAGCTGCTTACGCGGCGTTTTACGCAGGATTCCACTTTTCTATTCTTCATCGTAGACCGTACTATTTTTACACGGGTTACACGGCCGTTCGGCTGAATTGTAAACTGAATGGCAATACTACCCTTAAGATTCGGATTTAGACGGGCCTCTTTGCGGTAACAGTTTTCGACGGCATCCTGATGCTGCGTTACAACACGGCCGATTGCTTCTGCAGAACGGGAGGTTGATTTTGAAGCCTTACCGCTTACGCTGCCTTTTTCGAAGCGGATAGAAAAATCACCCCGTCGTGCGATAGATTTAGAGGAGGTCTGCCCGATTCCGCCTTTAATCAAATCATCAATTCCGGCGGTTCCTGATGCGCCGCCGCCTAATTTACGGGCGCCCATCTGCGAACGTTTTGAAGAAGATGTTGCGGTCTGTAATCCGCCTACTCCGCTGAGCACTTCGTCAAGATTACCAAAGCCGCCGCTGCCATCGTCTCCCAGTACGTCCGCTACCGCTTCACCGGATCCGCCACCGCCGCCTGCAGATAGTTCTGCAAACACACCCTGACCGGCAATGGATTGCTCCATATTCTGTCGCTGGCGTCCGCGTCTTTTCGCTTTATCGCGGGCCGCTGCACGGCGTTCTGCCGCGGATTGACCTTTTACTTCCGCACGTTTTCCTTCATCTTTTACCGCACGTTCATCTTTTTGAGGTTCTTCTTTTTTTTCTTCCTCTCCCATTCCGGGTCCGGTTTCATCGGTTTGTTGTACCGGTGCTTCCGTAACAAATTCGGCTTCGTAAAATTTCTTTAAATATTTTTCCCGGATCTGATTTTCAATAAAATCTGTAGAATACTCCGTATTCGCCATAAAAATTATCATTCCATAAACGATCGCCAGAGAGCTTAACAGAATAATATAAAAACGCCGATCCAGTTCTTCCCAGAAATTCCGTTCGAATTCTTTTGGGAAAGATACTAACTTGAAACCTCCGGATCCCCTTTGGGCATGTTGTACATTTGGCATGTTCACAACTCTTTCTTTATTGACAGATTTTAACTAACTGGTCAAGAGCCCTTTTTGACGGTTAAGAGCCTCATTTTATAGAACTCGGTCTTACTACAGGTGTACATCACTTTAAAGAGCAGTTCAAAAGGGATTTTCTCATCGCCCTCAATAATAACCTCATGCGTGAATTCTTTACCCACATCTACTTCCAACTCGTGCTCCTGGGCAGCATAATCCGATAACCTGCTGGCAAGCGGTGGAATAAGCATCACTTCTTTTCCGATTTCAGCCACATCCATAATCACCGCGTCATTTACCATTAAGCTATTTTTAGCAATCGAAACAGTGAGCTCCTTTTTGGGTTTCTCTCCCTGTTGTGAAACAGGCAGTCGCAACTGCTCAGAAGGTGTAATTAAAGCGCCTTCAGTAGAAAAAGATTTAAGCAGAAACAAAAGGATGATGGTCATCATGTCCATCATCGAGTTCATATTGAGTGAACCCTCTTCTTCTTTTAGATTTTTTTTCGATTTTGATGGTTGATACGCCATTGAATTTTACTCCGTCATTCAGCTTTACTTTAAAATTTTGCTGAAGTTGATTTCGGGAAAAAGAGCCTGAACAGTACCTTCGTCATCTTTATAGGTCTGCAGGTTATCCATAATATCAACAATAACCTGGTACTCAATATCCGCCGAGGCGGTGAGTACAGCACGATTTTCATCGACAAATCCCTGGCCAATTATTTTCTTTTTAATTTCTACGAGTTTTTCTCTGAATAATGCATAATCGTAACTACCGTCTTCTTTTTTCTGGACGGTAGGCCCTTCCCCTTTTTCACCGGAAAGAATCATACCGGCATTTCCGATAGTAATTCCTGCCTCAGAAACGGCAATAGTTAAACCAAGTTTTTTGGCTTGTTCCTTTTGTTGATTCTGATCTTCGCCGGCACCGGGACCGCCTGTTTTTGCGGGCGGAACATTAATTTCGATTATGCCTAATTTGACCCACTCCGCACCTGCGATGAGCAAAGGAATCAGCACAACCATCAGGTTCATGACCGGACGAATATCCAGTTCCATGTCCAGTTCATCACTTTTGCGGCGTAATGAAGGTTTATAAGCCATAATTTAATTCCTTCGAAAAGTGCTTAACGGTTGCCGGTAATTAGGTTGATTAATTTAACAAGGTGTTCGTCCAGTTCATCAATTATTTTACTGGTACGATTCGCAATGTACGTATAAATAATCAATGTCGGGAT
>JANTFQ010000159.1 GCA_024763405.1 Calditrichaceae bacterium | reverse complement strand
AGGGCAATTTCGTGTTCGCCGGGTGTAACGGCATAGGCCTGTCCTTCGGTATAACCGGCAGCCAGCACCTTGTCAATATAAAGTTGCCCCTTTGCTTCATTGGAAGAAACCAGCACATAGGCCTTTTCTTCAATTTCCGAACCGTGGTAGACAGAAGCTACCCAGATAAGCGCCACCCCGGCAAGAAACGCAAGTGCAATTAAACTCCTGCGCCGCCAAATCTGGGCCGGTGTTTCTACTTCATCAATAAACTCATCCTGATTCTTGTGCTCTTCTTTGGTCATCCAGCGGGTTTCATTCAGATGATTAATATATTTTTTATATCCTTTTTTACGGCTGTAAAACTTGTCTATTTCTTCCTGATAAATTTTTTGCTCGATTTCGGAAGTCTTGCTTTTCATTACTTCTTTTTTACGTGCTTCGAATTGCCGGATTCGTTCCTGCGCATCTTCCTGAATTTCCTTTCGCATTGCTTCGATTTTCTTTTTCAAATCGGGAGAAATATTTTTCGGAAGCCCAGTTTTTTTAGCAAATTTTTTCTTAAAACGTTCGAAGCGGGAATCTTCTACGGGGTAAAATTCATATTCCCCTTCCAGCTCGGCCGGCGTCAGCCAGCGCGTTTCATTCAAATGGTTTTCACAATACACAAATTCGGGATGCTGCGAATAGATTTCTTCTTCCAGATACACACGAATCAGGCGCTCTTCCTGTTCCTTTTGGAAGGACGAGTCATCCATTGTCAACGCCGGTTCCGGAGAGACCGGCTCGGGTTTATCCTGGGATTGTTTAAATTTTTGGTTCAGTTCGTTCTGAATTTTTTCGCGCAGTTCTTTTTCGATTTCGCGTTTTGTCTTTTTTGCCATCGGGGTTTACCAGCTCGTCACATATTCTATGGTTAATGTATATTCTTTTCCCGCTTTTAGCGGAACTTTAAAGGTGTAAGAATCGGCCTGTTTTTTGGATACCGGAACCGTAGAAGAAAGTAGTTTGTTTTCCTGATAGGCATTTAAATGTTCCACAATTTCCACTTCTACCGCATTCTTTTTATGGCTGCGCAGTGTGTATTCCACGGTTTGCCTGCGCGACCGTTTGGAAGGCCGTTCCGTTTTGAGTACGCGCCGCTCGGAAACCACGTCAAAGGCGCGCCCGGCTTTAATATTGAGATCTTCTTTTTCAGGCGTATGCTTTACCGCGTCTTCGCCGATAAATTCCATATCTTTACCATCGGCCTTATACAAACGGATTTTACCGCCGGGCAGTGGAAAGCCCAGATGGTTTTGTTTGCTGTTTTTTAAGGCAAGTACCACATTTACATCGCTGCCTTTATTGGAATCAACCCGGTATTTTTTGGTAACCGGCGTACGTATTTCCGGAAACAATTGAATCTGTTTTACCTGATTATTGGCCAGGGTTGTTTTGCGATCCAGGTTGTACAAATGATATTCAAAGAAAGGCTTTTCAGAAAATGCGGGTTTAGCAGAATAAAATTCCAAAACTCCGTCATTTTCCGCACGCGGCCTGTTTCTGCGTCCGGATTTTACGAGATGCAGATCGCCGGCCATTAATTTCAGACGGGCATCTTTAAAAGTTTTACCGCTTCTGTTTTCCACGGTCACCCAGCCGGCCAAAAGCAGTTCTTTTTCATTTTCACTTAACCTTCCGGTGTAATCTGCGTTCCAGTTCATCCCGCCCGTCAGGTAGGTAATAGCCGCCTTATGTGTGCCGCCATGTTTTGCCTGAACCTGCCAGACGAGCGTGGGCCGTGTAATAAAACCTCCGGAAGTCCCGGCATATTCCGGCAGCATAATCTGCAGGTCGTCGCTGCGCGGTACAATTTGCAGCTGCTTATTTTGATCAAGCACCATCAAATATTGGGAAGAAACCGAAATCAGTTCGCCTTTCAAGTCCCCTGTTTTGGGACGTATCAGGCGGATTTGCTGATTCAGTGATTTTTCCAATACTTTGGAGGCGTTAACCAAATCATATTCATAATTCTGTTCCAGAACCGTAAAGGTTTGTCCTTCACTTTCGATCAGTACCGACGAGGGCTGAATGGCGGCAGGAATATCAATCAGATTAAAACTATGCGCGCCGCGGGTCATTTGCAGCTGCCGGGATTCCCGCACCAGGGCAAGATTCGAGTTTGTCACCGTGATGGCCGTATCATCGGCGGCCATTAAAAGCGCTGCGGAAATTAAAAGCAGAAAAACTGAAACCGGCCACCGCACACGCAAACGATCTGTTTTAGGCGTTAAACTTTTCATAGTTTTCCCTCACCTTCTTAAGGTTTTCCTGAATATTGCGTAGTTTGTCTTTTTCGGCCTGAACCACTTTTTCCGGTGCCTTTTCAACAAAATTTTTATTATTTAGTTTCCCGTTTACGGCTTTTTTTAGACCTTCCAGACGCTGTACTTCTTTAGCCAGGCGCAGTTTTTCCTTTTCCTTGTCAATTAAATCGGCCATTGGAATAAAAAATTCTATGTTCTGTACGACAATGGTTCCCGCATCCGATTTATCAAAATTCTCTGTAAAACGGCTAATCCCGTCCACCCGGGCCAGGGCTGAAAAATGCCCTTCATTCTTTTTGACCATTTCAAAAACCGAATCATCGGCGTGTACCACCAAACCGGCCTTTTTAGCCGGCGGCACATCCATTTCCACTCGCAGGTTTCGGATGCCGCCGATGGCTTCCATAATCAGTTCCATCTCATCTTCGGCCTTTTTATTTATATGAGACGCATCAGACTCGGGCCATTCGGAAATAACGATACTCTGCTCGTTCTCCGTCTTTAACTCCTGCCAAATCTCCTCGCTGATAAAGGGAATAAAAGGATGCAGCAGTTCCATACTGCCTTTCATAATATGCACCGCCAGAGCCAGGGCCGTTTGTCTTTCCACTTCCTGCTGCGGCTTGTACAAGCGCTGTTTGATCATTTCCAGGTACCAGTCACAGTAGTTGTGCCAGAAAAAATGATAAATAGCCTGCAGGGCGTCGTTGATTCTGAATTTGTTAATATTCTCTGTTACATCCATGATGGTCTGGTGGTAGCGGCTTAAAATCCAGCGGTCTTCCAGCTCAAAATGGGCATTGTATTTGTCAATTTCCGCATCCGGACTTTCTTCGAGATTCATACTCAGGAAACGGAAGGCGTTCCAGATTTTATTGGAAAAATTACGGCCGACTTCAAAACTCTTATCGTTTACATTGATATCCTGTCCTTCGGAGCTGAGCATAATCAGCGTAAAACGTACTGCGTCGGCGCTGTATTTCTCGATCATATCCAGCGGATCGATTCCGTTGCCCAGTGACTTACTCATTTTACGTCCATGGTCGTCCCGCACAATTCCATTGAAAACAACGTGTTTAAACGGCACTTTATTCTGAAATTCCAGACCGGCCATCACCATCCGCGCCACCCAAAAGAAGATTATATCCGGCCCGGTTACCAGTGTATCCGTGGGATAAAACTTAGCGAGGTCTTCCGTTTGATTTGGCCAACCCAGCGTGGAAAAGGGCCAGAGCTGCGATGAAAACCAGGTATCCAGAACATCCGGATCCTGTGTCCATTTTTCCTGTGGGGTAGAGGGATCGCTTGCGGAAACTTTTATTTCGCCGGCTTCATTGTACCAGGCCGGAATACGATGCCCCCACCAGAGTTGACGCGAGATACACCAGTCACGGATATTGGTCATCCAGTGTTCGTAGGTTTTTTCGAAACGGCCTTCGGGATGAAAGGCAATACGGCCATCCTTTACGGCAGAAAGAGCCGCTTCGGCAAAGGGTTTCATCTTTACAAACCACTGCTCCGAAAGATAGGGTTCCACCGGTACCTTGGAACGGTAACTGTGGCCGACGGCGTGATTGTGTTTTTCAATTTTTTCCAGTTGCCCCATTTCATCCAGGGCTTTAATAATCAGCTTGCGCGCTTCGAAGCGATCTTTGCCGGCCAGAAACTCCGGGATCGGTAATTCATCCCTGTATTCCTCGTCCCGGAAGACCTGGCAAACCGGCAATATGCAGCCGTTCTTATCCAACATTATTACATTATCCAGATGATGACGCTGCCCCATTTCAAAATCATTGGGATCGTGGGCCGGCGTTGCTTTCACAAAACCGGAGCCGAATTCTTTATCTACGTGCGCGTCCGCAAAAATCTCCACTTCCCTGTTCACAAAGGGGATGATTACTTTTTTGCCAATCAGATGCTGCTTACTTTTATCATCCGGGGCAACCGCAACCCCCGTATCGCCCAGCAGGGTTTCGGGCCGGGTCGTGGCCACAACGAGAAATTCATCCGAATCGGCAAACCGGTAGCGAATATGATATAAATTACCCTGCACATCCTGGTGTTCCACTTCGTCATCGGCCAGCGCCGTACCGGAAGCAGGATCCCAATTCACAATACGCAGACCCTTGTAAATCATTCCTTTTTTATAAAGCCGGATAAATACGGCCTGAACCGCTTCGGATAATCCTTCGTCCAGCGTGAAACGTTCACGGTCCCAGTCGCAGGAGCAACCCATCATTTTTAGCTGGTGAATGATCGTAGAACCATGTTCCTGCTTCCATTCCCAAACTTTTTCCACAAATTTTTTGCGCCCCAGATCATGGCGGGTTTTATTCTCCTTTGCCAGTTCGCGTTCCACCACCGCCTGGGTGGCAATTCCGGCGTGATCCGTTCCCGGCAGCCACAGGGTTTCGAAGCCTCTTTTTTTATGAAAACGAATTAAGATATCCTGAATTGTATTATTAAAGGCATGTCCCATATGCAGACGCGCCGTTACATTGGGCGGCGGGATAACAATGGTGTAGGGCGTTTTAGTGCTCTTTGCATCGGCGTGGAAATATTTTTGTTCCAGCCAAAAGTCGTACCATTTATTTTCAACCTGTTTGGGATTATATGTTTTTGCGATTTCTTTCTGCATCTAAAAACTCCGGAGATTCAAAGCATTGATATATTTTACTATTTTTTTCTTGCCAGATTACCTTTATTAAATACCGTGGTTATTCAAAGCAAGTTTAGAATATACTGAATTTTAGGCTGGATTTCATATAATTGTCGTAGGAGGAGAGTAAAGAAATTTCCAGTTAAGAATAGAACACAGATTATACGGTTCGAATAGATGAAATCAGAAAATATAAATGGAAAAAAGATTTCGTGAAAATCGCCGAAATCCGTGTTATCTGCGTTCCCTTAAACGTACAAAAGCAATGGGACACGGATGGCACTGATTAAGCAGATGTACACGGAAAATTTGATAGAAAAAGATTCTGTGAAAATCAGTGTTATCCGCGTTATCTGTGTTCCATTGCCACTAAGCCAAAGCAAAATGTATTTTGGAAATAGTATAGCGGCATATCTCTTTTTTTTCGTATTTTGCTAAATGCAAACAAAACCAATCCGGCTGAACAGCGGCGATAATGTATTCACGCTTAAATTTCTGCGCATCGGCTTTTACTTGCTGTTGTTCTGGAATCTGAGTATTTTGGCGGCACCCTATTTTACGGCTTCCGATGTAAAATTTTTACAGTACCTTGGCAGTCTGATTTATTTTTTTATGGACCCGGTCTGCCACCAGTTGCCGGAGCGCAGCCTGTTTCTCGCCCAGCTGCCTATGCCGGTCTGTGCGCGCTGCTTTTTTATTTATTCGGCGGGATTGTTTACAACTGGTTTTACATATTTTGCAAAACGCTTTCGATTTTGGCCCTGGTATGTGTACGCGCTGATGGCACTGTTTTCGGGAATGGAAATTATAACTGAAAAGCTACATTTGTATGATAACTGGATTGAATTACGGGCGCT
>JANTFQ010000158.1 GCA_024763405.1 Calditrichaceae bacterium | reverse complement strand
TGTGCCGGGGCGTCCATATGGGTGCCCACATGGGAGCCGATCGTAAATAGTTTTTCACGATATCCGTCTTTTTCCACCGTGGCAAAAGTGTTCATTTCAACCGCAGGGGTCCCCGGGAATACCGGCGTTTCGGTTGAGATGGTATGGGTTAAATCAAGGACTGCCATAGTTTTTATTTCTTTCTGTTTTTTTCAAGCTCTTCCGCATCTGCCCGATCCCGCAAGCGTTTTGATTGATTCTTTGCCTGAACAAGATCAGCATAGGCGATTATATTTATCGGAATACCGTCCATTTCTATTTGTTTGTAATTTGAAAAAACTTGTTCATTACTAATTCCGGGAAGATGTGTTAATAAATCAATTCTATTTGGTTCAACACCCATGTGTATCGCACGTCCTGCTTCTTCAAAAAAATCTTGCGGAATACCGGCTTTGCCGAAGCCAAAGGCATCAAGTGCAAGCATAATTTTATGTGCATTTTCTTTTGAAGGAAAAAGAAGAAAATCAATATCCTGTGTTGTCCTTACATATCCATAATAGTTTACTGCAAAACCGCCAACCAGAAGATAGGATACTTCATTTTGATTGAATAGCTTGATTAAATCCTTCATATCTTCACTTAAAAACATAACGCACCTTAATAATCTGTTTCTTCAAAAGATACTTTTTTTTCAATCGGTTTAGTCGTCCAGGAAGCGCCCCATCTGCGTTGCTGCAAAATGGCAAATTCTTCCATTCTTTCTTTAGGGGTCATTTTCCGGCGACGTTCATATTCGGCATCATTTTCTTCCTGAATAGAAGAAAAGAGGTTTACATTTGTTTTTCGTTTTCTATTTTTTCCCATTCTGCCCCCCTAAAAGGGTGAATTGCGTTGTTTGTAAGTTCTATAAAAAGCAGCCGATCTTTCCGGATTAAATCACAATCCCAAACCGCTCCATCATCGAATAGAGTCTGCGCCGGGTGATCCCCAGAAGTTCCGCTGCACGACTCTTATTGCCCTGTGCTTTTCCGATGGCGGCTATAATTAACTTTTTTTCCAGTTCATCCAACTGAATGCCGGTATCGGGAAGTGTTTCCCAGTCCGTTTTTATTTGAACGTTAGCCGCATTCTTTCCCTGCGGTAAAATAATAGAATCGATTGTCGATTCGGCGCTGATGGCGGCACGGGCCAGGAGATTCTGCAGCTCGCGGATATTACCGGGAAAATCATATTCCATTAATTGCAGCCGCGCCCCGGACGTAAGTGTTTTTTCGGGAAAATCGTTCATAAAAAATTGGACCAATTCCGGAATATCTTCTCGGCGTTCACGCAGCGGCGGCATTTCGATGGGAAAAACGTTGATACGGTAATAGAGATCGGAACGGAATTCCTGGGTCTCAATCATTTTTTCCAGATTACGGTGGGTGGCGGTAATAAGACGGAAATCAACCTGTACCGTTTCGGTTCCGCCAAGATGGATAATTTCATTATTCTGCAATACCCGTAACAGTTTTGCCTGCAAAGAAAGGGGCAGGTCCCCTATTTCATCTAAAAAGACAGTCCCTTTATCCGCTGTTTCAAAAAGGCCTTTCTTCTGTTTGTGCGCTCCGGAAAAAGCGCCTTTTTCATAGCCGAATAATTCACTTTCCAGCAGGTTTTCCGGTAGTGCCGCGCAATTTATCGTTACAAAAGGTCCCGCTTTTCGCCTGCTTTTCAGATGCACCGCTTTTGCCGCCAAATCCTTTCCGGTACCGCTTTCACCACGAATATGCACCGCTGTTTCTGTGGGGCTCACCTGTTCAATCTGTTCAAATACCCGACGCATAACGCGGCTTTTACCGACGATTCCCGGAAATACCAGCGGTGTTTTTTCTAAAGCCCGCAACCTCTTGTTCTCTTGTTCTATCTCCTTTTGTCTGAATATTCGCCCGATGCGTAAACTCAACTCGTCCATTTTAAATGGTTTAATCAGATAATCGTTGGCCCCTTTTTTCATTGCTTCCAGCGCCGTATCCTGCGCGGCAAAGGCTGTCATAATAATAATTTCGCAATGGGGTTGAATAGCGCGGACATTTTCCAGCACTTCCATCCCGCCGATAGGTTCCATCTTTAAATCACTAACGACTATATCATATTCTGTAGTGGAAATTTTATCGAGGGCTTCTCTGCCGGAAAAGGCCATATCTACCTGATAGCTTTCCAGTTCGAGAGAAGTTTTAATTAACCGGCACATGCGGTTTTCATTATCTACGACTAAAATACGCGGCATAAAATTATTTCAGAATTGCTCTAAGCAGTATTAAGAATCCTTTTTTATTGTTCTTAATTAAATCGTGATTTTGTTTGGCTTCTGCATATTTTGGATTGATACGAACCGCCTGTTCGAATTCATTGACCGCTTTTAAAAAATAATCCCGGCACTGAATCAGATGCACTACACCCATTTCGTTCCAATAATCCGCAAAGCCTTCATGGCGGGTAGCTTCCTTACTGATTTGGTGCGCGTAATGCTCCATCTCTTCCTGATTCATTTCTTTTCCGCCGAACATAAATTTAATCAGGAAAAAATCCAAAGAGGATCCAACCGTATCTTTTGCCATCACAAAGTAGATCTGAAACTGAAGAAGGGTGGTTACAATATCATTTTTAACCCGGCTATTAATGGTTTCTTCCAGGTCTTCAAAACGGCGCTGCCAAAGTTCATCCTGATATGCTTCCAATTCGCGAATTTGATTAATCATCCGCATAATTCGTACAGGAATAACAATATTTTCATCTTCCTCACTGAGGGTTGATAAAAACAGCACGGTACCGAGATTAAACTGGGATTCTAAATAATCGGGTTTAATTGCAATGGCTTTTTGCAGGGCGTCTTTTGCTTTTTCATAGGCGCCCATATGCGTATAAACAACAGCAAGTAAATCCAGTATATCCGGAAAATCAGAGCGCAATTCCAAAACGGTGTTGCAGGTTTCCACCGCTTTTTCGGGTTTATACATTTTCAAAAAAGTAACCGCTAATTGCTGGTAGGCCCTTATATAATCCGGTTTTAGGCGAATCGCATTTTGAAAACACGCGACGGCTTCATCAAAAAAATTACGGGATAGGAACAGTTTACCAAGACGATAATGCGGTTGTGAATCTTTGATATCTTTAAGTTTTTCGTAGGCATAAAAAAGGACGCTGACCTCGTCCATCACGGTTTGATGCAGTTCGAACGTTACATTTTTTAGATATATTTCCTGGATAGAATTGGTTTCAGATGGACGGACTTCGTATGAATCTACCAGGCTGTATACGAAACGGCCTTCATCGAACACTTCACATACGACGCGCTTCTTTTCGGGCTCACAACCGGTATGAATTCGAAACTCACGATTTTCTACCTGAATAGCGTCCTGATAGCCAAATCCCTTCAAATCGTATTCTCCATTAAAAACGATGCCATTTAATATACGTTTTGAGTCCGTTTAATTCAATCGAAAAAGCGGGACATTAAGAAGATTGTGGTAATCCGGTAATCTGTATTATTAAAATATCAATTTATGCAGCAAGAAAAGAATCCAGTTTCGATTTTAATACCTTTACATCAAACGGTTTGGCAATCATATCATCGGCTTCTTCCGATACGATGCGCTCTTCTTTTTTATCTGATGAAAAATAGGTATACATCACGATACTCTTTAAAAGTGGATGTTTGTGACGAAGGCCGGCCAATACCTCAGCCAATTTCTGACCGCCGAAATCGGCGTCGATTACCAGCAGGTCTATTCGTTTTAGGAGAATCGTATAGTCGATATATTCCAGGCCGTGACGGCAGGTGACCGCATAGTTTTCTTCCAGGAAAAGGCGAACACTTTTACAAAATTCTTTATCCGGGTCGACAAACAGAATATTTTTTTTAGCATTCAATGATGACTTCATAGTGTGGAATGAAAAGCAAATGAAGTGCCATCATTAAAAAAAGGTCGGCGATTCGGCAGTTAACTAATTAATTTTAAAGTTGTTAATTCGTACAATATTAGTCTATTTAAAACCGGAAAAATATATTTCTTCTTAGTATTTCAAATCCAGTTCACATCGATTCTCACTTTTAAGAATCATCTAAGGAAATTACTATATCGATACGGCGATTCCGCAGGCGTCCTTCCCGGGTCTTATTGGAAGCAATGGGCTTCTGCTCGCCCATCCCGTAATATTCAATTTGTTCCGGATTTAATTCTAAATTCGCAATCAGGTACTCGGCCACAGCCCGGGCACGCTGTTCCGAGAGCGTTTTATTTTTAAATGAATTGCCGGTGGCGTCGGTATGGCCTTCTACCATTAAATATTTATTTGGAAAAACACGAATGGCCCGCTGTACTTTTGTGAGCAGTGAAAAATATTCGGGTTGAATCAGCGCACGGCCGGAGGGGAACTGCAGGCCAACCAGTCGAATAATGATTTTAGTTCCCTGGTAAATCACTTCCGCTTCATCTTTGGAGAAAATGGATCTGATTTTTGCAATTTTATCTTCCCGAATCTGTTTTTTCTGCAGGGTCGCCGATGTGGCGGCTTCACTTTCTTTCAGCGAACTAATTTCGTCTTCCAACTTCGTGTTTTCTGCCAACAAGCGTTTTTGTTCGCTTTTTAAATCGGCAATATGTCCCATTAAAGTACTAACGCTGCTGTCAAATCCTTCATCAAATTTTGGTTCATAATGAAACTGCGCTCCAAGCGTACTGATAATTTCTTCAAACTGAAGGATAAGGCGTTCCCAGTTTTCTTTTTTCCCGGAGAGTGTTTTAATCGTTTTTGCAAGATATTGCGCGTGCCGCGCCTGATAGGAAGCCTGCATTGCTTTTTCGACAGCTGCATCTTTTGCATACGGATCACGTTTTAAAACCTGTTCGGCTTCGGCTAAAAGATTTTGTGCACTTCGAAATGTATTCAGGCAGAATTTTTCGGCCTCCGCTTGTTCGGCAAGGTAAAGCTGACTGCGGGCATCGCCAAGAATTCCGTTTCGAATAGCCGCTATCTGGGTCCGTTTATATAAATCATAGGCCCGGGCGCCGTATTTTAAGGCATCGTCCAGATCATCATCTTCGAGATTTGAGGTGGCGTCAAGAAAAACATCTTCTGCTTCTTCCCATTTTTCAGGTGCAAAAATGGGCGCGTTTTCTTTTAGAGCCAGATCACGCGCCAGGATGGCATTTTGTAACGTATCATTGGCAAGAGCGGTAATTTTTAAAGCTTTTAAAGCATATTCTTTAGATTTCAACAGATTTTTTTTTATGTCGACCAGACTTTCATCCTTGTCTTCGTAATCGGTACTGGCCTGTTTGTAGTATTCAAGCGCCTGTTTATAATTTTCAGGCGACAAAATACTGGCATCCTGATTTTGGAGCTGGTCCAGCAACTTTTCATAATCACCAAATAGATTATCGCGGAGCTGGTTCTGCGCGAAGGTTACGCCGGAGAGAAAAAACAATTGGATTAAAAAGATAGGCAGAAAACGTTTCATTACTTCCTCTAAATAACTGGTAACTTATTAGTTGGGTGAATTTATGGTAACTATAATAATAATACAAGAAATAAACACATCCGCATGTTTCCCTGTAGTCATTAAAAATATCAGGTGGGATTCTCTTCCGCGAGATACCGGGAAATTCTATGTGCGGCTACGGAGCCGACGCCTTTAATACCAACCACTGCTTTGTCCGGCAATTGTTCTTTTAAAATATGCAGTACTTCATCGGTCGTATTTACAGAGTGAATGGTTTTTCCACTGACCTTGATCAGCGAAGCGCCCTTGGCAATATATTTTGCATATTCACCCACCGTAATGATATGACTGATGGGCAGCGCCGATAAAAAATA
>JANTFQ010000157.1 GCA_024763405.1 Calditrichaceae bacterium | reverse complement strand
ACAGTAAAAGTCAGCAGGGCGGCTTTTTTATTGGGTTCATTTTCCAGTTCCGCTTTCTCAAATGCAGACAGAACTTTGCTGCGAATAGTGGTGGCATCTTCGATAGTTTTGAGTCCGGAGGCTACTTCTGACCATTGATTTTTATCGAAATAATGGGTATTCGCTCCGGCGGCAATAATTAATTTATCATAGGAAAAACTTTGTTCTAAAAGCTGAACCTGTTTCTTCTCAAGATCAATGGCGTTAACCGTTCCAAGTACAACCCGTATGTTGCGGTATTTTTTAAACACGACACGCAAAGGGGAAGCAATATCGGCAGGTGATAAACCACCTGTGGCAACCTGGTACAACAGCGGCTGAAATAAATGAAAATTGCGTTTATCAATTAAGGTTACCTGTACGGATGTGTTTCGAAAAGCCAAAGCTGTGTGTAGTCCGCCAAATCCACCGCCGATAATGACCACATGTCCTTTTTTTTCTGATTTCATTTTATTTCCAATCCTTTTGACTGTCTGGTCACAAGTCCGAGAACGGCGCCGTATACGAGGTGTCCGACTAAACTGCTTATAAACATCGATACCGGTGCAGGTGTGTTAATGAAAAAAAAGCCGGTGCCCAGCAGTGGCATCACCACCGTTTGTGCCACCGAGAAGGGAATGAGTGAAAAGAGCATCCCTTTTGCTGCAGCACGGCCCGGCAGACGCTTTTTCCAGACTAAAACAAACATTGTCGCTAAAATAGTTCCGATTACAAAATGCAGGAACCAGCCTATGCCAACAGGCAGGTGCATAAATCCGGCCAGCATTTTACCGATTAGCATTTTCGGCATGCCCATCATCGGGGCGATTAGCATGAGTATGGTCATGGCAGAAGTGGCAATCAATCCGCCTTTTAAAATGGTTATAAAACGCTTATTCAAGCATCTTCCTTTCCTGCAGTTGCTTTAAATCGAATTCATATTTAAAAGTTTAGACGCCGCCGGCGCCGGTTCCTTACAATTAAAATGGCATAGAGATAGGTAGGGAGTGTTTTGGGAGACTAAAAACGCTGGAATTCGGGCATAATTTTTATGAAGGAAAACACGTTTAACTGGCAACGACCCGATTACGTCCCTGTGCTTTGGCTTTGTACATAGCGGTATCGGCCAGTTTTAGCAATACTTCCGGCCGGGTGCTGTCTTCGGGATAAGAAGCAACGCCGATGCTGATGGTTAATTTGCAGCACGGTTCGGCGCCTTCTCCGGAAAAATGGTGATCTTCAATTAAGCTGCGCAATTTTTCCGCAATCATGATCGCTTCAGATTTTTTCAATCCAGGTAAAATTATGGTAAATTCTTCTCCGCCGTATCGGCATACGGTATCCGTTGTCCGTGTATTTTGATCCATCAGATTACTGAGCAGTTTCAACGCTTTATCACCTTCGGGATGGCCGTTAGTATCGTTGTATTTTTTAAAATGATCAATATCCACCATCATTAATGAATAACAGGTATTAAAGCGTTTGCTGCGGTTTGTTTCCCGATGCAGTTCCTGGATAAAATAACGGTAGTTGTACATTTGGGTCATTTCATCACGGATGGCCTGCTCGGCCTTAATTTTATAGAGATTCACCAGTTGCGCATTGAGCAGCATGTTTTCATGAATAATTGCCGCCGAATGTAAAAATGATTTTATAATACGCACTTCATAGGTATGCAGGGCACCGCCTTTTTTGCCCTTATCCATAAAAACAAGATACTGCTGGGAAAAAGACGGATCAAAGTCTGCTAATAAATCTACTCCGGAATCTTTTAAAATGCTTGTCGAATCTTTATAGATTCCCAGATTGGAAATATTTCCGATCAAAAAACTCGGCGCTTTCATTTTTTCCGAAAAAACCTGTAGCGATTCGTCCACAATTTCAGCCGGATCTTTTATCCAGAGGATATTGCCTTCTTCCGCCAATTCATGAAAAAATTGTTCCGAAAGACGGATTTTATTTTGTTCAAAAAAAGAGAGCGCAATCCCGGCGGCCGCTTCCGCTACAAGGGTTTCATGTTCGGGAACGATTTTAAATAACACGCAACGCTCCATCTGAAAGCCTTCGATTATCTTTTGTGGCAGAATATGAATTACGGCCTGCGGATCATTTAGCGCACGCAGGTAATTGGCCAGGTTATTAAGATAAAACAAACGGTCGTTATAATGCGATAGTTCTTCTTTGGAAGTGAAAAGCTCGGAATTTAGTACGCTTAAATTTTTATTCAACGTTTCCAGTTCGAGGATCTTCTTTTTCAATCGACTGACCAGTTGAATATTATATTTTTGGAGATAGAGCCGTTCTTCTTCCGGTTCCATATGATCCTTATGTCCCGAAAGAAACTCTTCGATTTTATAAATAAATTCACTTATATTGATGGGTTTGGGAATAAAGCCGTCACAGCCGGCGGCCAGTACAATCTCTTTTACATTTTTTTGGGTAGCGGCGGTGATGGCAATGATTGGTGTACGGCTCAGTTGGGGAAGTGTTTTTAAGTGGGTGGTCACTTCGTAACCCTGCATATCCGGCAGCATCAGATCGATGAGAATTAAATCCGGTTTATGCTTTTCCGCCAGTTTGATGCCTTCCAGACCACGGGATGCTTCGAGATAAATGTAACCCTTATAACGAATGATATCCGCCATTAAAAAACGGGCTTCGGGATCATCCTCGATGTAAAGAATTATTTTGTCTTCTTGCATGGCACGCCTGAGCGTTATTCGTTTTTACAAATGACCAGGGTCATATCGTCGTCCGGTGCGTCCTTGCCTGAAAATTCCTCTACTGCTGAAAATATGGTTTTTTTTAAGTCAAATACATTAAGGCTGCGATTTTGCATAACAAGCGCTGTCAGCCGGTCTTCTCCAAATTCTTCTCCGGCGGTATTCATCACTTCGGTTACACCATCGGTATAGGCAATAAAAATATCTTCGGGGTTCCAGTCAACTTCATCCTGAAGATATTCCCAATCCGGGAGGAAGCCCAATACGATGCCTCCTTTTTCTAATCGAACGATTGTGTCGTCAGCTTTAATTAAAAATGGAGGATTGTGTCCGGCATTGGTATAAATAAGTTTATTTTGCTCCAGCGAGAAAACGCCGTAAAAAAAGGTGGCGTATTTTCCTTCAATGGTGGTTTCGGCAACAAGATTGTTTAAGCGGTAAACCAGATCGCAGGTATTTAGAAAGCTTTTCTTTTGGGTGCGCAGACCGGCGAGAATCAGGGACATCATCAATGATGCGGGCGCTCCTTTTCCGGACACATCGCCGATGGCCACACCAATGGTTTTCTGGTTATAGCGGATAATATCGTATAAATCCCCGCTCATAAATTTACTGGGGATATTGACGGCATTCACTTTTAATTTATCCACACTGGGAAAGCGCTGCACCAGCAGTCTTTTTTGTACAATTCCGGCACTAATCAAATCGTTTTCCAGTGCGCGCTTATCAATCAGGGATTTTATCTGTCCCGCATTAAAGATAGCGATGGCTGCCAGGCGGGCAAATAATTGCAGCTTATCTACGGCAGGGGCATTAAAAAATGCGGGGCGGCTGCTTTCGAGACATAAAATTCCAACGACTGCTTCGGCGTGAATCAGAGGGATTGAAACCTGGGAACGGGTCTCTTTACGCAGCATATAATAGTGCTCGGTTTGGGTAACATCATCAATTACGGCAGTCTGCTTTGTTTCCGCTACCCATCCGCAGGAACCCTGTCCAATTTTTAAACGTAAATTTTCCATCACCTCGGGATCATAGCCTGTACTGCTGGCCTTCAGCAGCCTTTTTCCGCTTTTATCCAACAGATAAATTACGGCTGCATCATAGGCTGCAACGGAACTGAGCGCCTTTAATATGAAATCCAGGGTCTTTGTAATTTCAAAAGAAGAGAGTATCTGATTGCTGATTTCAATGAGATGCTTGGTCTCTTTGTTCTTTTGTTCGAGATCCGCAAAAAGGGCCGTATTTTCGAGAATAACACCGGCTTTGTTTTGAATGGTATGCAGCCGTTTGACAGCTTCTTTTTCTTTCCAAAAGGGAATGGCTTCGGGATGGATCAGCAGAAAGGCAAATAACTGAACCCTTCCCTGGAACGGCATCAATGCAGTAAGTCCTGCTGCAGCAAGCCTTTTTGTAAATGCTCTTGGCAGATTTAATTTTTTAATACCAATATGCATTTTATCTTCGGGAATATCGGAAATTTCATCCACCTTAATATCACGGAGCAGAATTTCCTTATCTTTGATGAGCTGCTGACTTTGCAGGCTGAAGCGGCCGTCCTCGAGAATATAAAAAGCATACGGCACGTTTGGAAACAGCGTCTGGAAGGATTTAAACAGAATGCGGGTCACTTTTTGATAGCGCAGGGCTCGGTTCAATTCGGAATTCAAAAGGGTCAGGGTTTCCTGTGCTTTGCTGATTCCGATGAAATAGGTTTTTCCAATGAATTTTTTTAGTAATGTTCTGGCTGGCTGGTCCAGCAGCATATAAATGAGCAGGGTAGCGGCAAATGAATAAACAACGTGCAGTGCGGCGAAGAATCCGAGAACGGTATTCAACAGACAAAACAGCGCAATGCTGAGAATAAAAAGGACGGTGGAAATTAAAAATTTATAGGCAGACAAAGCAGTTCCTTGTTTCTGCGAAATCTAAATAAAAAGCAAACAAGTTTCAAATTAGCTTGCGGCTAAACCGGGTATAAATTTTTCTGATTATGTCCTTTGCTCAGTAATTGTTTGTTTGATTTTAACAGATACAATATGTTGAAAGAGTAAATGTTTTAAAGACGACTCACCCCCTGATTCCCCCTCTCTTTTCAAAGAGAGGGGGACAAATGTCTATTAGCAGTGCAATTATTTTTATTAGGGGGTGTGTTCGAATCCCATAAACAAGTGAAAACAATGTTTAGGTTGAACTAAAGACAGAAACATTATTTTTTTAACAGCGATTAAATATCTATTATCGGGGGAGTGCTTTTATGGTCAGAATGGTAATGTCATCCGCACGGGCGGGATCACCATTTGAAAAATGGTTCAGTTCTTCTAAAAGAAGTGTATTTAACTGTTCACTATTGTGTTGGCGAAAATGCTTTTCAAAGAATTGAATGACGCCTTCTTCTGCAAATTCTTCTTCTTTCGCATTGGCTGCCTCGGTAACGCCGTCGGTAAACATCACGATGCATTCACCGGGTTTAATTTCACCGCTTCCGGTTTCGTAGGGAACATCCGGCATCATTCCCAGAATAATTCCGCCCTCTTCCAGGGGCAGAACCGTATCCTTTTCTCTAAACAGATAAGGCGGATTATGGCCGGCATTCACAAATGAATAAGCGCCGCTGCGAATATTGAGGATTAAAACAAAAAAGGTGATGTATTTTTCGATGGTTGTATTGCGGTGGATCAGATTATTCAATTTGGCCGTCGTTTGGTTTAACGTATACTGCTCGCCGGCCAGAGAATGCAAACCGGCCTGCAGGTTCGACATCAGCAGCGCCGCCGGCATACCCTTGCCCGATACATCCGCGATGGTAAACAGATATTCATCTTCCCGCAGACGAATAATATCGAAATAATCTCCGCCGACCTGGCGGCTGGGAATATTTAATCCGTGAATATCGAAGGTGGGGATGGAAGGCATCGTTTTTGGTAACAACTGACGCTGGATTGTTTTGGCCAGGTTGAGTTCTTCCTCCAGACGCTTCTTCTCAATCATCTCCCGAATCAGACTGGAATTTTCTAAAGAAATAATCACCATATTAGCGAGGGTGGACAGAAAACTAAGATTGGTTTTACTGAAAGGCGAGTGATCTAATTTATCTCCGAGAAAAATAAATCCGCGGGTTTGGTTTTTATAAA
>JANTFQ010000156.1 GCA_024763405.1 Calditrichaceae bacterium | reverse complement strand
AGTGTGGGAACAATTTTTTCCATATACAGCCGCATCACACCGGACGGACGCCCCGGAACGGAAAAAGATTGCCTCCAGCCCGGCCGCGATCAGGTTTGCGCCGGATATGTTATTTACGGTTCCAGCACCATGCTGGTCTACACGACCGGAAACGGGGTACATGGATTTACCCTGGATCCCAGCTATGGCGAGTTTATTTTGTCGCATCCCAATATTAAAATTCCCAAAAAAGGAAAAATTTACAGCGTAAACGAAAGTAATTTTGACTACTGGAAACCGGAAGTAAAGAATTATATTCATTATGTTAAACAGATCGATCCGCCCACAAACCGGCCGATGAATTCCCGCTATATCGGCTCCATGGTGGCCGATGTGCACCGGAATCTGTTATATGGCGGTATTTTTCTGTATCCGGCCAGCGCCACGGCGCCAAACGGCAAACTACGTTTGGGATATGAGGCGAACCCGATGGCCTTTATTGTCGAACAAGCCGGAGGGAAGGCAACCACCGGTATACAGCGCATTCTTGATGTGCAGCCGACGGGAATTCACCAGCGTGTACCTCTGTTTCTCGGTTCTCAGGAAGATGTAGAATTGGTGGAACAATTTATATCCGGGCAGCGCTCGTAAAATAACAAACGCCTTCTAATTTCGTTTCCTGAGCGTATTCGACAGCTGAGGGAAGGGAAACGACCGAAAAATGTTAACAGATTACTGCCGTGAGAACGATAATTATCGGTATTGGATTCTATTCTCTATTGCTATCATTTACACCTTTCTTTAAATTTAAAATCGGCGCGGATTTAACCACCGCGCCGGTTTTACATTTAGCTTATTAATCAACTCATTATATTTATTGGAAGTGGAAAACTATGGCACAAGTTGTTCGGATTTCAGATATAGCTCAGTACGAAGGTCAGGAAGTCACCATCAAAGGATGGGTTTATAATATCCGTTCCAGCGGAAAACTGCGTTTTATTTTAGTGCGGGACGGTTCCGAAACCATTCAGTGTGTTGTTTTTAAAAATGATGTTTCCGAAGACTCATTTTCAGCCGCCGACGCGCTGAGCCAGGAAAGTTCGCTTATCGTTACGGGTGTTGTTGCCGCCGATAAACGCTCCCCGTTAGGTTTTGAGATTCAGGTAAAAGAGGTAGAAGCGATTCAAATTGCTCCGGAATATCCAATCAGTAAAAAGGAACACGGTACCGATTTTTTGATGGATCACCGCCATTTATGGCTTCGTTCCAAACGGCAGCACGCTATTCTGCGTATTCGCCACCAGATTATTCACGCCGCACGGGAGTTTTTTGATAACCGCGATTTTATTCTTGTGGATTCTCCTATCTTTACACCAAATGCGGCTGAAGGAACCAGTACGCTTTTTGAAACGGATTACTTTGGAAGCAAAGCCTATTTAACCCAATCGGGACAGTTGTACGCCGAAGCAGGCGCTATGGCTTTCGGAAAGGCGTATTGTTTTGGCCCCACCTTCCGCGCAGAAAAATCCAAGACCCGCCGCCATCTTACCGAATTCTGGATGATTGAACCGGAAGCGGCATTCTTCGATTTACAGGATGATATGCAGCTTGCAGAAGATTTTGTAGAACATCTTGTTATGAGTGTGGTTAAAAACCGACGTAAAGAGCTGGAAGTATTGGAACGGGATATCAGCAAATTAGAAGCGGTCAAAGCGCCGTTTCCTAAAATTCATTACAACGAGGCAGTGGAGATTCTCAAAAAAAACGGGAATGAATTTATGCCCGGCGATGATTTTGGCGCCGCCGATGAAACCGTTATTTCACAGCAGTTTGACCGTCCTGTGATTGTACATCATTATCCAGCTGCTGTAAAAGCATTTTATATGAAACGTGATGAAAATGAGCCGGAATACGCTCTGGCAATGGATATGCTGGCGCCGGAAGGGTATGGGGAAATCATTGGTGGTTCACAGAGGGAAGATGATTACGATACGCTTCTAAAACGATTAAAAGAACACAATTTACCGGAAGAGGCCTTTAAATGGTACCTGGATTTACGAAAATACGGCAGTGTTCCACATTCCGGTTTCGGCCTTGGAATTGAGCGTACGGTAGCCTGGATTAGTGGAATTAAACATATTCGGGAAACTATTCCGTATCCGCGTTTGATTCAGCGTTTATATCCATAAACGGAAAATCGATGAAACAACTCATTGGCATTATCGGCGCCGGAGAGTGCAATAGCCGGATTTATGCTCTTGCCCGGGAAACAGGCGCTCTGGTTGCAAAAAATGGCTTTGGTATTGTCTGCGGCGGTCTGGGCGGAGTGATGGAAGGAGCTGCCAGAGGGTGCAAAGAAAACGGCGGTTTAAGCATTGGTATTATCCCGCAGGAAAAAGCTGAATTCGCCAACGAATTTATTGATATTGTAATCCCAACCGGAATGGGTATTATGCGGAATATGCTGGTAGTCAGCAGCGCCGTGGGACTGATTGCTATTGATGGGAAATACGGAACACTTTCGGAAATTGCCTTTGCTTTACAATTGGGGAAGCCTGTTGTCGGGCTGCAGACCTGGGATGTTTCGGATAAAATTGTGACGGTGGAAAATCCGGTACAGGCCGTTGAGACCCTGATAAAAATGTTCCAAACAAAACACTAAATTCTCAAATCAAATTCTTCATCTTTTGTATTCTAAAAGTATATGAAGCGCACAAAAAGTTGCCTAATAACGCTGTAAGAAATTAGAGAAACATAAATTATATGTCCGTACAAATCACCTTAAAAATCATTGTCAGCGGCCGGGTACAGGGGGTAGGCTACCGTTGGTTTGCCCGGGAAAACGCTCAGGATTTGGAACTGACCGGATATGTTAAAAATCTGTCAGATGGTGATGTAGAAGTGGTGGCGCAGGGTAGGGAAGAGAACGTGCTGGAGTTCACCAGTTTGCTGCGGCAGGGACCGTCCTTTTCGCAGGTAATTGATTTGAAAATAACAGAAATATCCGAGGGAAAAACCTTTACTTACTTTGAAGTACGATTTTAATACTTACGGAGTTATTGTGAAAAGAACAGCTAAACTGGTATTCAAAGGATCCATTGTTTTATTAATCCTGTTCTATTTTTTATTCCCCAAAACCGTTTCTGCAAAATCTTATCAAAGCAGCGCAACACCTACATGGGTAAAAGTAACCTATTTTACGGCCATCGCTTTATCTCTGGGCAAATGGTGCTGGGATTCGTTCTTTAAAGAAAATGCATCAAAAATACGGTTTACAGAAGCAGATTCTTCATCCTTTGCCTATACCTACCTGTTAAAGGGCGATTCCCTCAGCCGCTTTAAAGCGTTACCCTCCGAAAAAGAGAGGCAGAGATATATCCGGTCTTACTGGAAACAATTTGATCCGTACCCGTTTGATGCAAAGAACGAACTACGTGACGAATTTGAATACAGGATAAATCGTGCTAATAAAAGCTTTTCGACGCCGAACAAAAAAGGCTGGCGAAGTGACAAAGGACGGATTATCCTGCTCTATGGCCCGGCGGATGATGTGGAAGTTTTCCCATTTGAATCGAGTATTTACAAACATCCGCATACAAATGAATACACGGATATGGAAATTTGGCTTTATGATAAACCCGGAGAAAGAACAGATATCCCCCTGGAGCTAAAAGGACTAACGGGAGGCAGAATGTTTTTTCTTTTTACCCGTTTATCGGGAACAGATGTTTACAAACAAGTGTATTCCTCGGAGCTAGGAGAACTGAACGATAATAGTTTATTTGAACGAATAACCGGAAATGAGTAATCGTATTTGAAAAAGGATACACCATGAAACGTTTAGAAAAAATTAGAACCGCCCTGCGTGATGTTCCCGATTTTCCTAAACCGGGTATTTTGTTTAAAGATATTACGCCGATTCTTAGTGACCCACTTTTATTTGGCGATACCATTGATTTAATGGCCGAAATGGCACAGGGTAAGAAAATCGATTTTGTTGCGGGAATTGAAGCGCGCGGATTTATCTTCGGCGCAGCCCTGGCCCGGAAATTAAACTGCGGTTTTGTGCCCATCCGTAAACCGGGCAAATTACCGTATAAAACCTATAAAGCAGAGTACGCGCTGGAATATGGCACCGATTCCATCGAAGTGCATCAGGATGCCTTTCCCAAAGGCGCTTCCGTTTATCTCGCCGATGATTTACTGGCAACCGGGGGGACCGCAGCAGCGGCCGCCGGATTAATCCAAAAATGCGGCGCAGAAGTTGCGCTAATCGGTTTTTTAATCGAGCTTAGTTTTTTACAGGGCCGTGAAAAACTGAAGGAAAATCCGGTAAGATCATTGATTACATTCTGAATCCAACCCCTTTATTTTATTTGCCTTGCTTCCTGTAGTTCGCTAAATTTGCGGCTGTTCTGAATGCCCCTGTAGCTCAGCTGGATAGAGCAGAGGCTTCCTAAGCCTTGTGTCGGGAGTTCGAATCTCTTCAGGGGTACAATTACCCAATCTGTCACAAGCAGAACACAATTGAACCTGTTCATCTTTATATAAAAGGAATCATTATGTTAAAACCGCAAAAAAAACTGACCAAAAAGGAATTAAAGGAAGATAAATTTGTCGAGACCGCGATGAAAACCCGCGCTTATATAGAAGATAATATTAAGCAGGTTTCTATCATCACGGGAGTTGTTTTCGGCGCCTTTCTGCTGATAATGGTTTATAATTATGTGCATTCAGCCACCGTTGCCGAATCAGCCACTCTTTTAGGCGAGGCACAGTTGGAATACCAAAATATGAATTATACAAAAGCCACCGCGCTTTTGAACCGTCTTTCAGAAGAATATCCGGGTACGGACGCTGCCGATCAGGGTTTGTTTTTAATGGGTAATTTATATTTTCAACAGGGTAAAATTGATCTTGCCGCAAAACAATTTAAAAACTTTATTGATTCCTACAACGGAAGTGATATTTTAATGGCATCCGGTTATGCCGGTTACGCTGCCTGTCTTGAAGCGCAAAACAAGTCTAAAGAAGCGGCCGAATACTATGTAAAAGCACAAAAAGCGAATCCGGAATTTGTAGAAGCTTCCAATTATCTTTACCTCGCTGCTTTAAATTACATCACGGTAAATGATTATCAAAGTGCTGAAACACTTCTGCGGCAAATAGTCGAGGATTATCCGGAAGCCCAGCGTATGCAGGACGCCGAGGCACAGCTCATTTTAATTGCAAAAAAATAATATGACAACTCTTCAAAAAGCAGATCAATACTTTTTCAATATTTATAATCGCTTTCCGATTGATGTAGACAAGGGAAGGGGCGTTTATCTATATGACAAGGACGGTACCTGCTATCTGGATTTTCTATCCGGAATTGCCGTAAACGCGCTTGGTTACAATCATCCTGCGGTAACGGCTGCCATCAAGAAACAGTTGGAACGCAACCTGCATCTTGGACCCTATTTTGTACAGGATATTCAGGTAGAACTGGCGGAAAAAATACTGGGGCTGACCCCGTTTCAGAAAATATTTTTTACCAATAGTGGAGCCGAAGCGATTGAAGGTCTTCTGAAAGAAGTAAAAAAATGGGGCAATCAGAATAACAAGAGTGAGATCGTTGCCTTTAAGGGCAGCTTTCACGGCCGTTCTCTCGGCGCTTTGTCCATAACAATGCAGGAAAAACACCAGGAAAACTTCCGTCCTCTTCTGCCGAATACACGTGTTGTTCCGTTTGGCGATGTAAGTGTGTTCGAAAATACGGTCAATGAAAACACCGCCGCCGTTTTTTATGAAGGTATTACCGGGGAGGGTGGCGTCCGTCCCGTTTCAGCGGAAATGATGGAAGCGATGCGCAAAGCCCGTGAACAGTACGGTTTCCTATTAATTGCCGATGAAATTCAAACGGGCGTTGGACGCAGCGGTTCTTTTTATTACTACGAACAAACCG
>JANTFQ010000155.1 GCA_024763405.1 Calditrichaceae bacterium | reverse complement strand
TCACCATCTTAACCATTAACGGCCGTCCCGTGCGTACCATCCATTTTGAACAATCGCAAATGGGACCACTGGAATGGGATTTAAAAGACCGATTTGGTCATCAGGTTTCAAGCGGGATTTATCTCTATTATATAAACGGTTCAGAACCGGTATTGGGGAAATTTGCCATTGTCCGCTGAAAAAATATTTATCCGGTTTTTGCCGCTGTTACTTTTACACCTTCTGTTCAAACCATCTCCTCTGACTGCGGAGGATTCGGGCAATTGGATAGACCAAAGTATTGATTTAACCATTAATACCCATTTTGCCAAAGCCGAATCTCTGCTGAATGCAAAAATATCCGCGGGCGATTCTACGGCGGAAGTCTATTTTTTCCTGGCCTCTGTGCTCAATTCGAAAATGACCCATTATGAAAATCAGGCCGATGAAGCACTGTTTTTAAACGCGCTGAACAGGGTACTTGTTAAAACAGATGTGGAAGAATTGGAAAAGAACGTAGAAAATCAGGCGCGCGCATATTTTTACCGGGGCAGTGCTTTTGGATATAAGGCTTTTTATGAAGGGAAGAACGGAAACTGGTTGGATGCGGTCAGTGACGGTCTAAAATCGGTGGATAATTTAAAACATGCCGTCGAATTGGATTCCACTTTGTATGACGCCTACTTGGGGATAGGCGTGTATCAGTATTGGCGCAGTACGAAATTAAAATACCTGCTCTGGATGCCGTTTATCGAAGATACCCGCCTGCAGGGAATTATAAATATCCGCAAAGCGGCTGCTAAAAGTAAACATAGCCGCTATATGGCCATGCATCAGCTCATTTATATTCTGCTAAATTATGGAAATAAAGAGGAAGCTTTACAATATGCGCGGGAGGTCATTCGGGTTTATCCGAACAGTACATTTATGTGGTGGGCGTATGCCCATACCTGGTATATGCGTCATGAGTATCCAAAGGCAGTTGAGGCCTATGGTCATTTATTGATATTGCTTAAAAATCTGCCGGAACAGAACCCTTCGCATGTGGTTTCCTGCTATGCCCGGCTGGCGGAAATTTATAATAAAATGGGAAAAATTCCAGAAGCACGGAAGGAAGCAAAGCAGGCCTTGAAGGCGGCAAAAGGAATACCTCTGAGTTCGCAGGGACAAAAAAGTTTAAAAAAAGCAGAAAATATTTTGGTCGATTGATTGGCCTGCAAATCAAACAACCTTGATTTGAAATAAGAATTAGGCTAAATTAACCGATTCATTTTAATCGGATATTGAAGACGATAATTTAATTGGTCAGGGAAATGGGTAAAATAATTGCAATCGCAAATCAAAAAGGCGGGGTTGGTAAAACCACCACGGCTATAAATTTATCAAGCTGTATCGCTGTTGCCGAAAAGACCGTGTTGCTTGTGGATATTGATCCGCAGGCAAATGCAACCAGCGGCTTGGGAGTTAATCCGGAAGAGCAAAGAGAGTCCAGCTATGAGGTACTGCTGAGTGACGCGGAAATAGAGGAAGCGGTTATTAAAACCAATGTTCCGTTTCTGGATATCCTGCCTTCGCATATTCGTCTTGTGGGCGCCGAAGTGGAACTGGTGGATATGCTGGAACGGGAACACCGCCTGCGCCGGCAGTTACTTAAAGTAAAAGACAAATATGACTATATCATCATTGACTGTCCGCCGTCCCTTGGTCTTTTGACCCTGAATGCCTTAAGCGCTTCCGATTCGGTGCTGATTCCCATTCAATGCGAATACTATGCGCTCGAAGGCCTTTCACAGCTTTTGAATACCATTCATCTTGTACAGAAAAATTTAAACAGCGCTCTGAGTGTGGAAGGTGTTTTACTGACGATGTATGATAGCCGCCTTAATTTATGTAACCAGGTGGCCAGTGAAGTACGCAGTTATTTCAATGAAAAAGTATATAATACGGTCATTAATCGAAATGTTCGTCTGGGGGAAGCGCCGAGTTTTGGAAAGCCGATTATTATGTACGATGCGGTTTGTATCGGCAGTCAAAATTATATTAATCTTGCTGAGGAAGTAATTGGTGAAAAAAACAAGTAGACTTGGCCGTGGACTGAATGCACTGATTCCGGAACACACAGAATCGCCTGCTGCCGGCAATAATCGGATTTCCCAGATACAAGTTGGGTTAATCAAGGCCAATCCCTTTCAACCTCGCCTTGCCTTTGATCAGCAGGCGCTGGAAGAGCTAAAAACATCAATCAAAGAAAAGGGGATTATTCAGCCCCTCACGGTACGAAAAAAAAATGAACATTACGAACTGATTGCCGGAGAACGCCGCCTGCGTGCCGTTACCCAGCTCGGTATCGAAAAAGTTCCCGCGTATATTATTGAAGTGGAATCCAAAGAGGAAATGCTGGAACTGGCGATTATTGAAAATGTGCAGCGGGAAAAGCTCAATCCTATCGAACAGGCCACCGCGTACCAGCGCCTGATCGATGAATGCAAACTGACCCAGGAAGAAGTCGCCAAAAAAATCGGGAAAGAGCGCACCACAATTACCAATATTCTTCGTCTGTTAAAACTTCCCGAAAAAATTCAGGAAAGCGTCAAAAAAGAAGAAATTTCAATGGGGCATGCCCGGGCGCTGCTCTCCATAGAAGACCCCGGATTGCAGCAGGATATCTGGAAAAAAACCATACGGGAATCGCTTTCGGTACGAAAGGCAGAGCAGCTTGCCAAGCAGCAGAATACCCAATCTAAAACGATAAAACCCGCAAAGCCTAAGCGGTCTGTGTTCTTACAAAAGGTAGAGCAGGAACTACGTGAAACGCTTGGAACGAAGGTGGTCGTCCATGCGCGCAAAGAGGGCGGCAGTATCGAAGTGGAATTTTATTCACCGGAAGATCTGAATCGCCTGATTGAAATTTTTGATAAATTGAAAGATTGAGCAATTTAAAATGGCACATAAAAAACGCAGATCAAAATATCTTTCTTTTGTTGTCGTTTCAGAAAATCAGCAAACACCTAAAAATTTCCGTATTCGTAGAAGTCTGCTAAGAGCCTTTTCGGTTTTTGCAATTGCGGTACTTGTTTTAATTATAATCGGATTTTCTTCTTACTGGAAAGTTGCCTCACTGGCGCTGGACAATAACCGCTTGCAGGAAGAAAATTATAAGCTGGTACAAAGTCTCAAAAAGATGGATGCCATAAAAGAAAAGCTTATGCGGGTAAAAGATTTTGAAAAACAGCTAAAAGGTTCGTTAAGCGGCTACATTACAATTGAAAAAGAAACAGTCTCGGATTCTGCCGGTGTTGAAGAGTTTAATTTTGCTAAGCTGAACAATAATCGTAAACGCACTATCTTTCGTAATATTCCTTCTTTACAGCCTGCTGAGGGTTTCATGGCCCGCGGCTATGACACCAGTTTGCTTCTGGCAGAGCCCCATTTTGGGCTCGATATCGCAGCCCCTGTTGGAACACCGGTAAAAGCACCGGCCGACGGGGTTGTATTTTTTTCGGGCTGGACGGTTGAAGGAGGGAATGTTCTGGTGCTGCAGCATGGTTTTGGATTTATGACATTGTATAAGCATAACGAGCGCAATCTTGTGAAGCGCATGGAAAAAGTAACACAGGGGCAGATAATCGCATTTACGGGGAATACGGGTAAAATTTCCTCCGGACCCCATCTGCATTACGAAGTCTGGCGGAATGGAAAACCGGTAGACCCGGTTGATTATATGAACAAAGATGAAAACAATAATGGTTAAGAGGTAAATTGTGGGAATAAAAAGCGGATCGTCCGATATGTCATCGGCAGAACTAAATATTTTTGGAAAAGGAACGGTTGTCGAAGGCGATATTACAGCGCAGAGCAGTATCCGGATTGATGGAAAGCTGAAGGGTAAATTAATCTGCCGGCAGACTTTAACAATCGGGCCGGGCGGCGTTATCGAAGGTGAACTGGAAGCCGAAAATGCCATTGTGGGCGGTTCGGTTAAAGGGAAGCTGCATGTAAAACAAAAATTAGTGCTCGAAGCCGGTTCTTCGATGACCGGAGAAATACGGGCTTCAAAACTAATTGTTGATGAAGGCGCCGTTTTTGACGGAATGTCTTCAATGGCTCTTAAGGCGGAAACCATTCCGGGTGAAAAAGCAAAAGCTTAATGTTGGAAGCGAAACAACCTCCGCATTTCAAAAGGCGGCTCCTTATCTGAATATTGTATATTCGCTTTTTGGCGGCATTATTTTATTCGGATATGCCGGGTATAAACTGGATGAATATTTTAACAAGCGTCCGATGCTCTTAATTATCGGTGTTTTTACTGGTTTTATACTTGGATTTTACCGAATGATTAAAGTTATAAAAGATTTGGATCGATAGTCACGATGGTCAAAAAGTTTTTTATGGGCACGGCTGCAATTTTGCTTCTTTATGTGCTTGTTTCATGGGCAGTGTCCACTCTGGCGGAATTTAGTAAAGAACAAAATACAGCGCTTATTATTTCGGGAATAATTGCCACCCTGAATATCGTTGTGGCTTTCCTGATTATTTATGTTTCAAAAGATAAAAAACAATCGGAATTTGCCCGAATTTTCTTAGGCGGAATGGTGGTTCGGCTGCTGGCTATGCTGGCGGTAATTTTCATGGTTTTTAAATATTCGGATGCGGATCGTTTTGTTTTTATTGGCTCGCTCTTTATATTATACTTTCTTTATCAAATATGGGAAGTACTGACGCTGAATAATAAAAATAAATAAGGATTATTAAATTTTATGACAATGGTCAGCACAACTGAAGCGGTGGCGGATTCCGCCGCAGAACATAGTGAAAGTCTCGGTGGCTGGATTACCCACCACCTGCAAAACGGGCCGGAATGGCACCCGTTTCCGGGGGTGCATCTTCACCTTCCGCATATACCTCCGTTTGATTTTTTAGGAATACATATTGATTTATCCATAACCAATCATGTCGTGATGTTGTGGTTTGCGGCCCTGTTTCTTTTGTTAATGTTTCTCCTGGCTCTAAAACCCGCAAAAAAAGTGCAAACCGGTTTTGGCGCCCTGCTGGAAATGCTGGTTATTTTTATCCGGGACGAAGTGGCCATTGCCAATATGGGCGAAAAGGAAGGGATTCGTTTTACACCTTTCCTTGTCAGCGCCTTTTTCTTTGTGCTTGTCAGTAATCTGATGGGGCTTGTGCCCATGTTTTCCACCTCTACCGCCAATATCAATGTAACCGCCGGAATGGCTTTAACAACCTTTGGCGCAACCCAGTATTTTGGAATTAAGGAGCAGGGCTTGTTCGGCTATTATAAAAATCTGGTTCCCCATGGGGTGCCAATTCTATTATGGCCGTTGATGTTTGTGATTGAAATTATGGGCCTCATTGCCAAACACGTGGCTTTAACCATTCGTCTGTTTGCCAATATGAATGCCGGCCATATCGTGCTGTTTGCCTTTTTAGGATTGACAATTCTGTTTAAAAGTTATTTTGTATCGCCGGTTTCGGTAGGATTTGGGGTGTTTGTTTATTTTCTGGAGCTGCTGGTAGCTCTGATTCAGGCCTATATTTTTACCGTTTTATCGTCTCTATTCATCGGGATGAGTGTAAATCCCGAACATTAATGTTGTAAATAAATAAATCATTTAACAAAGCAAATAATTTAAGGAGGTCCCGAAATGGGTGAATTAGCATTAGGTTTAGCATACTTGGCAGCCGGACTCGGAGCAGGTATTGTAACAGTTGGCGCCGGAATTGGCATTGGTAAAATTGCAGCTTCGGCAATGGACGGAACAGCGCGTCAGCCGGAAGCCGGTGGTGCCATTCGTATTACAATGATTATCGCAGCTGCGATGATTGAAGGTGTTGCTTTGTTCGGCGCTGTAATTTGTTTCCTATTGGCAAGTATTAAATAACAGGATAAAATTATGCTTGATATAGATCCCGGAATGATACTTTGGACATGGAT
>JANTFQ010000154.1 GCA_024763405.1 Calditrichaceae bacterium | reverse complement strand
CATGCACCGTAAACGAACCGGCCGTATTATCCGTTACCGTAAAGGAAGCGCTGCTGCTGTTGGAAAAAGTCAGCGACGTACCCGTATCAAACGTGGCCGTGCTGCTGCCCGGTGTACTCAGGGTTACCGTTCCGTTGTTTATCACTTCATTGTCATACTGGTCGTAAGCGGTGATGGTGTAGGCCACGCCCGTGCCCGCCGTTGTGCTCTGTGCCGCGGAGGGATTAAATCCGTAGTAGCTGATGGCAGCGGCGGAAACCGTAACGCCTAATCCGCCGTCCGTGGCAGGAGCAGCGCTGCTGGAATCCAGAACCGCATCAAAAGTGCCTGGATAATTGTTCCCACCGGAAGATGTTTCCGGCATTCCCTGCGAGAACAAAACACTCAGTGAATCGATCACCTGAAAATCAGCGGTTTGAATTAGCAAAGAGTCAGTACCGGCATCATAACTCCAAACCGCATATCCCGGTTCGGTTGGTTTATCAACTGAATTTTTTATATAGGCCGAAGTCCCATTGATCAGCACCTGCGACACACTGGGAGGAGCTGGCAGCGGATTATGAAGCGCAAAACGGTCTGCCTTCCCCAAGCCGGCCGGTCCGGAAGGACTGATATTGTAATAGGTATAGGTAAAAGTCGGATACGACCCGGCAGTTGCTTCTGACGGCAGAATGGATGCCGTGGCCGTGCCATCGTTATTTTTGGTATGAAATAATACCGTGGTGTACTGTGCAATATTTCCGGCACCAGTGCCGAAAAAGTATACATTATTTTCAGAAGCCGAGGCTTTAATGCCAATGGTAACATCCCCGTTACTACCATCTAAATAAAAATCTTCAATTGTATTATACTGATATTTGATCAGATTAGTCGTTTCATACAGTGTGGCCGAAAAAATAATCAGATTAGGCTGCGATAAACCATCATAAGCTTCCCACTGAACTACAACCCGCCGGAATGGCATTTCGCCGAGAATTTTATAATAAATACCACCATCAGCCAGTCCAGCGCTTCCGTTACTGCCTAAATCCTGCCAAAAGACCGCCAGCATTGTATCGGGATTATTAGAGAAGGCCGTAGCCCCGTCTACCGGATAGGCGTCTGTCTCTTTATGAAAACTAATCCAGCCGTTGGGAGAAATAAAAATACTATCCTGGGTTGTACCATAGAAATCAAACCCAAACGGAAGAGCGATACCATAGGGCGCTTCTTCATCATATTGTGCGCCAAAATAGCTGAGAAATGAATTGCTGTCTTTTATATCTTCCCAGTTATAATTTACATTCACCGTTCCCTTGGAATCGGTCCACATATATCCAAAAGAATCATTTCCACCCTGGTCGGCGAATAGATTGCTAACCAAAAACAAAAGGATAAAAATAAAGCCAAATCGTTTTGACATTTCTATCTACCTTATTTCATTATTTTTTCTTTGAAAACAACTGCGCGCTGCCAATTACGGTACCGGGATTATACTCCTGGCCAGACGTTTGCTGTGTCTTTCTTATCTCAATCCGGCCCGTATCCAAAGCCGTTCCCGGCATAAACGCCTGAAGTTGAATCTGCAGCCTGCCTGAAAATTGTGTTCCATCCGCAACTAAAATCAGAATGCTGTTATCCTGCCGGCTCCAATGAATGATATCCTGTTTTTGGGGAACCGAGTCGGATTCTTTTAGCCAAAATTCCTTATCCGCAAGGGAAACCTTTTTCGGCGTTGCTTTAATTCCGGCAGGTAAATAGAGATAAAAGCCGGTTTGCAGAGGGGAGGAAAGTTCATATATTACCTTCATGTTAAAATTATGAACATCCGAAAAGGTGTTGCTAATTTTCAGAGGCTGGCTCGCATTTTGAGCCTGCAAAGTCATTGAAAGCAACAAACCGATAAGAAGGAGGCCTTTATTTAGTTTCATTTAAATCTCTCCATTTACAAAAATGCAGTCTTGAAATAAAAAATTGCAGGTTATTGACCCCAGTATTCCTGATTAAAAGAAAATCCCGGCTATTTCAAACCACAGTTTAATGCCCCGGCTTGTAAGGAAACAGGTCTACCGGAAACTGCTGAATAATAAAAATCAGTTCCGTGTTTTAACGCACATATTACACGAAGTAAAATCAGGTGTTCAGGAACGAAACCGCTGCATATTTTGATTATTTTCAATTTGATTCAAAAAGATTTTAACGATTTCCGGGTCAAACTGCTCTCCGGCGAACATCCGCAAATTGTCTTTGGAAACAGAAATTGGAAGCGCTTTTCGGTAGGGGCGATCTGAAGTCATCGCATCATATGAGTTACAAACCGACAAAATCCTGGTTCCCAGCGACAGTTCATCTTTTCCAACTTTATGCGGGTATCCTCTGCCGTTATAGAATTCATGATGATGCAGCGCCATATCAACAATCGTATCATTAAAACCGGCTGCTTTTAAAATTTTCGATCCTTCAACGGCGTGTTCAAGAATTTTTTCTTTTAATACATAATTTGAATTGGAAAACTTTGCACCATTTAAAAGATATTTATCAGAGACGACGACTTTCCCAATATCATGTAACAACGCACCGGAACTAAAATCACTTACTTCTTTTGCCGACAAGCCCATTTGCTTAGACAGGATATTCACATAATTTGCCGTCCGCATATTATGGCCGCGTGAATAAACATAACGGGTCTCCAAAGAATTAAGCATGGCCTTCATCGTTTTAGAATAAAACTCACGATAATCATGGGTCATTTGGGTCTGTTCCAGCACAAATGAAGTTTGATTGGCAATAATCGAAATCAGGCTGATATCATCTTTGCCAAACGGTGCGCCGCTGATTTTCCCCCCAACCATAAAAAGAGCGGATAGGTTCCCTTTTACAAAAACCGGGCAGATTAAATCATTTTTAAAAATGTTTAAAATTTTAATCTCATCCATATACAGATGTTCCCGCGGAATCTGACTAACAAGAATCGGTTCACGGGTGGAATTCAGAATTTCAATCAGGCTGCTGTCCAGATAAAAACGGACCTTTTTCAAATCCACCGAGCGCAGACCCTTATGCAGATACGCGTTAAAAAAATGATTATCCTTTTTCAAGCGGGTCATTAGCATCGCGTGTTCGCTGCCAATCTGGCCAACCGCCGTCAGAATAAACGACATCAAAACTTCTTTGGCATCATTCTTCACTTTTAGCTGGCCGCTCAGACTGAGGATGTTCTGGATTTCGATATCCCGTTTCCGCACATCTTTGTTTAAAACTTCTGCGTGCTGACGGCTGATTTTTAGCTGGCGTTCCAGTGTTTTTGTTTTTGAATGCAGACGGATTTTAGAATCCTGCAGGCCGCGCTGCTGTTCCTGCATTTCCTGGATGGTATGTGCCGTGGTAAGCACACTGCTCATAACCAGGACAAAAATTACCGCCTGTGAGGCAAATACGGTAAACGGATGCGCAACCGTACCGCTGATGCCGAACATAAAAGAAGAAAGGGCAAACAGGCTGAAAAATACAATAAGTATTTGCTGGAGGTCTTTCCCGGAGAATAACATAGGAATACTAACCAGGGATAATATCGGCAAAATGAGATAAAATCCGTTTTGGGGGATAAACGGAAAAATAAAGAAGAAAAAAACAGGAAATTCAATAAACAGAAGAATCCTGGCCACATTCTTTTCAAATTCTTTATTTACATAAATTGTACCCCAGAAAGCGGTGGTAAATACGGAAAGAATAAATGAAATTAAAAGGACCTTAAACAGCATGCTACCAGGCTGCGCTCCCGAGACAAAAAACAATAAAAACAGAAGCAGGCTGCCGACGAGCTTAAAATAAAAAAAGAATTTTGCCGGATTCTCTTTGATGTAATTGTAAACTGTCTGCATAAATATATTACCGTAAAATTGCCCGAAGCAGGATTAAAAATTCTTTTCCGTCATTCTCGACAAGCTTCTTATTTTTTAAAGCTTTGTTGAATGAGGGATTAATTTCCAGCGCTCTGTCAAATTCATTAAGCGCCTGTAAAAATAGATTCCTGCATTGGATAAGATGAACAACGCCTAAATTATTCCATAAATCCGCATAATTGGGATGTTTATCAATGGCATTACTCAGGCGTTTTTCAAATTTTTTAATAATTTTTGTATTCAGTCCCTTGCCGCCGTACATAAATTTAAGATAAAAATCCATTCCAATCAGCCCTAAAACTTCACTGGGAAAAATCTTATCTTTGCTATGGCGTAGCAATTCTAAAGCGTTCTCGATTTCTGATTTTTTTAAAGCTTCATCCAGTTTACTGTAAATTGCATTAAATTCAGGAATTTCGGCATCGGTCAGTTTCATTAATTGATACTGCGCGCGTTCCAGGCGAATGGAAGGAGGCGGCATCTTTGTATCACTTTTATCCGCTAGAATACTTTCCAGATACACAATGGCAAGATGATACTGTGCTTTTGAATAATTGGGATTCAGACGCAGGGCTTCCTGAAAATTTTGCAGGGCATTGAAATGCTGGTTTTGATTTAAATAAGCCAATCCCAGATTATGATAAACATCCGCATACGGATGCCCCTTTTCCAGGGCTAATTTTAAATAGTTGATCGCCTTAATGTTTTGTCCGTTAAAAATATGAGCAAGGCCAAGATTATTCAGGGCCGATGCGGAATCGGGATCAATAGATAAAGCGGTTTCAAACTGCTGGATGGCATCTTTCATGAGGTTGTTATGCAGAAAAAGAAGGCCTAATTTAATATTCGACGGCGCGTGCCGAAGTTTCTTTACCTTGTCGGCAATCTGAAACATTAAGTCAATTTCACCAACCGTTTCCTGATGCAAATCAGATACAATCCGGCGAATCCTCTGTTCCATGGATTCTTCATCGCTGGACCGCCTGCGTTCAAACTCAACGACCTGCGTGGTAATGAGCCGGCCTTCTTCAAATACTTCACAACGGGCCGCACCTTTTTTTAAACTGCTTGCTGTCTGGATATGAAATTTCCGTCCCTCGACGACAATATTATCATTGTAGCCAATATCCGACATTAAAGACTCCTTCTCCGCAAACTACAGCTGTTATTCATACTTCTATATCTGTCCATTAGTAATAATACGATGAAACCGGTAAAAAGGCAACATAACTACTTATTTTATTTAGCTCTTATTAACAAAAATCCCAAGGTTCAGATTTCGGCGCTTACAGGTGTAAGTTATTTTTTAAAATCTGAGTCCAACATTTTGTCTTTGTATAATGTAAACCGGTTCCGTCCGGCCTGTTTCGAAGCATACAACGCCGTATCGGCACATTTAACCAGGCCTTTAAAGTCCTCTGCATCATCCGGAAAAACGGCGCCCCCCAGACTAATTGTTAAGCGGCCTTCCGGTTGTACTTCCTGCCGGTAGAACCGTTCTGCTTCAACGCTGGCACGGATACGTTCGGCCAGAACATGGAGGGATTTTTTGGGCAAATCCGGAAGCACAATAGAGAACTCTTCCCCTCCATAACGGTTCACAATATCTTCATCCCTCGAAACGGAGCGCAGAATCCGGCCAATGCCACGTAATGCCTCATCTCCTGCCTGGTGTCCCAGGTTATCATTATAATTTTTAAAATTATCAATATCGAGCATTAAAAGAGAGACACAGGATTTCTTACGGCGCGAACGGTTAATCTCTTCTTTTAAACGAATTTCAAAGGAACGGTAGTTGTTCAGGTCGGTCATGGCGTCTGTCAATGATAATTTTTTTACGTTTTCGTACATGCGCGCATTGCTGACCGAAACGGAAATGATATTTATCAAAATACTGAACATCTGAATATCGTTGGCATCAAAATCACCGCCAAACAATTTTTGGCCGCAGCCGATAATGCCCAGCATTCTGTCTGCATACGTGATGGGCGCCAGAATATAAATATGCTCCTTCTTCAGGCGTTCGGAAAGTTCTTTCATTTCCGGAAGCTG
>JANTFQ010000153.1 GCA_024763405.1 Calditrichaceae bacterium | reverse complement strand
GTAAAATAACGGCTCATTTTGTCTGCGGCTGAGGTAATGCGGCTGTGAACCGGTTTGGTAAAGGCTTCGTCGTTCCAAAGTTCGGTCAGATAACTCTGGTTGACCGGTTTAATCACATCCAGTTCCAGCATCCCGGCGGTTTGCTTCCCTCCGGCATAAATAATATCACCCGATTGTTTTTCGACCGGCTGCGACTCCCCCGTCACAAAACTGTAATCAATTAATGCGCTGCCACGGATTAAAACAGAATCGGCCGGAATGAGTTCCTGACTGCGAATCAGGATACGGTCACCGGGGACTAAGCTTTCCAGAGGAACGCTTGTTTCACCCTCTGCTGTCTTTTTGGCGGCGGAAACAGGAAAATAAGATTTATAACCACGTTCGAATGAGAGTGAATCGTAGGTTTTCTTCTCGAAGATTTTACCAACAAGCAGCAGGAAAATGAGTCCGGTAAAAGAATCCATATATCCGGCGCCGCTGCCACTGAATATTTCGTATACACTTCGGGTAAACAGCGTAATAACACCGAGTGAAATGGGGACATCCATATTAATGACCCGGGAACGGAAAGCCGACCAGGCCGATTTAAAATAATCCTGACTGCTGTACAAAAGCACCGGCAGGGACAAGGCAACACTCAGATAGTTAAAGAAATTACGGATACCAATTTCAATTTCTTTGCCTCCGGCAAGATATTCCGGAAAATGAAACATCATAATATTGATAAAACAGAAACCGGCCACACCAATTTTTAAGTAGAGATCGCGGTCCAGTGTCTTTTCGGCTTTTCGTTCTAAACTATCCAGGTTAATCTGCGGCTCGTACCCCAGAGACGTTAAGAGTTCGGCCAGTTGGCGCAGCGTAGAAGCCGTTTCCTCAAAGGTAATTTGCACTTCTTTTTTAAGATAATTAACCCGCGAAGAATGAATAAGAGGATTGAGACGCACCAGATTTTCCAACAGCCAAACACAAGAACTGCAATGCATGGAGGGGACATAAAAGGTTACACTGGCCGTGTTTCCGTCACTGAAATTTACCAGTTTCCGCCGTATTTCTTCATCTTCGAGATATTTAAACTTTGTTTTGATTCCGGCTTCGGCAGGGGTAGTGCCGGGCGCCTCCGCGTAATTATAATAATCACACATTTCGTTGGATTCCAGCAATTCATACACCATTTTACAACCATTGCAGCAAAACACCTTTTCACCAATACGGATATTTGAATTCGGACACGAATCCCCGCAATGGTAGCAGGATTGCTTCTGCCCCGTTGTCTTAATGTTTATTTCCTGAATTGCTTCCATACTGTTTTTACGCCAAGTACAAATTAATGAATTTTATTCTATTAATGAGCTAATTCTATAAACTCTACCCGGGCCCAGATGCTGCGGGACTTATAGCCAGTAAATGTGCAGCAGCCCCAAGGTGTCTATGCCCCGCAATACGGTCAGTACACCCAAACCCGCCGCCAGTAAAGCAGCCAGTTTATAGAGACGGCTGCGTAATGTTAGCGGTATCCTTCCGCTAATCATTCCGGTCAGTACCATAGCCGGCATGGTAGAAATTCCAAACACCAGCATGGTCAGCATTCCGCCCGCCAGGCTTCCCGTGGCTACCGCTTTCGCCCCGGCTGTGTAAACCAGACCACAGGGAACAAATCCAAGGACAAATCCGAGTCCCAGGATATTATTGCGTTTCACTTTGTTAAAGAGCGCTGAAACCAGTCCTTTAAAAGGATTAAACCCCGGGAAGGAATTCGGCGCCATATTCGGAATTAATCCCGCCAAATCCAGTCCCATAAAAACCATTACAATTCCGGCGATTATGGACAAACCGCCCTGAAAATGGCGCACCGCAAAAACAACACTTAGCGCATTTCCAACCAATCCCAAAACATTACCGATAAGCATATAACTTAAAATCCGGCCGGTGCTGTATAAAAGATGCGGACTTAAGCGCTGCCAGAAAGTAGGCGTTTCAATAAAGTCATTTTCATTGACTTTTAAACTGTAGGTCAGCACAAATCCGCCGCACATCCCCACACAATGGCTGAATCCCCCGGCGAGCCCCATCAGGAAAACGCCTATCAGGTCCAGTTCCATCGCTATTACTCAGCGACTTCTGCGGCAATCAGCTCCATCGCTTTAGAGATGGGAATACGGTAAATCCCTTTTTTAGCATCAAGCAGCGCATAGGAAGTTAAAATCTTGTCTTCCTGGCTATGCAGTTCCTGAATACTGATCTTCTTAACATCTGCCGTCTCAGTTTGAGCCGATTGATCAGATGTATCCGAAGCACACCCCATAAAGAGAAGCATTAACAGGATTAAACTGATTCCGGTTATTTTAAGATTCTTTTTCATTGTGTTCCACCTGTTAAGGATTATGGTGATTTAAGGATTCTTCTAACTTGGGATCGCCCATAGGCACGGCCGCATGCTTTCCGAGTTGTTTCCAAAACAACCACATAAAAATTCCGCCGATTCCGGCCATTGCGGTAAAATCAAAAATACAGAAACGCAGACCCGTTTTATGAAGAACCGGCATCACCATCCAAAAGATATCCACCCAGTGCATTATGAGTATAAAAACTGCCATATATTTCAAATACGTAAAATTACGTTTTGAACCGCGGCTTAGCAGGCCGACAAACGGAATTAAAAAGTGGCCGAAGACGATAGTCATTGTGATGATGGGCCAGGTACCACGCCAGCGATCCAGATAAAAGATTGTCTCTTCGGGAATATTTGCATACCAGATAAGCAGATACTGGGAAAATCCCATATAGGCCCAAAAGATGATAAAACCAAACGTAAATTTCGCCAGATCATGGTAATGTTCCACTGTAATCACAGAATCCATCACCCCGCGTTTATTCATATAGAGACCGATTACAATCACGAGCGTCAATGCGCCGACCAATCCGCCTGAGAAAAAATAGAGTCCGAAAATTGTGGAGTACCAGTGCGGATACAAGGACATAATCCAGTCGAAGGAAGCAAAGGTCGTAGTCAGGGCAAAGAGAATCATACCCGGCGCACTTACTTTTTTCATCGTTTTAATATGCTCAATCTTCGCACCCGAATCCATGGCAAGAGAAGTTTTATACAGCTTAGCGGCAATCAGATACCAAACCACAAAATAAAAGGCGGAACGGATGGTAAAAAACGTAATATTCAGATAGCCCATTTTCTTGGAAAGAATAGGATCGGCCGCGGCCACATCCACATGTGACCATTCATATAAATGGTGTGAACCAAGAAGAACCGGAATAAAAAAGACGGCCATCCAGGGCAGAATCTTCATTAACGTTTCCAGAATCCGGCGAATTGTAACACCCCACACCGTCCCCGTTAAATGAAAAAGAAGCACCAAAAACAACGCCCCCAGGGCAATTGACACCCAAAAGAGATAGGCGGTTAAATAGGAAAAAAAGAATTGTTCTGTTTTTGCAAAATAACCGATTACTGTGAGCAGCAGGCCCAAAACACCGATCCCTAAAGATCGAACCTGCACAGAATTTAAGTCCGTTAATTTAAAAGCAGCCGCATCAAATTTCATAAGTCTCTCAATATTTCCTGTTAGTAGTTTATGCCGTTCCTTCTTAAAGCGGACACGGCGTATAAAATATTTTTAAAGCATTATTTCTCTAAGGCCAGTTTTGCGCGCTTCTCTTCTGGTACATCCTGCGCACTGGCATTCTGAGAACGCTGCAGAGCCCGTACATAGGCGACAATTTTCCAGCGGTCCGCCACCGGAATCTGATGTTTATACGACGGCATATTCCGGAACCCATTACTGATAACATCAAAAATATGACCATCGGGATAATTACGGACTTTATCCGTATGAAAATCGGGCGGCGGCAGAAATCCGCGGTTTACTACAATTCCCTTCGCATTTCCTGTACGGCCATGACAGGGGGCGCAATAGATATTAAAACGTTTTTGTCCTCTTTTTAAAACCTCCGCTGTAAATGGTACGGGGGCTTTTTTTAGCACTTTGCCGTCCGCGGTCTTGCCAAAATAGAACTCTGTATCCTCGTAGCCTTCACTCAACGCAACGGTTCCTTTTACCGGCATACGGTTTACCATCCCATCCGCAAAAAATCGACTGGCCGCCTGGGCGTCATAGCGCTCCTGGCTGTCCATATTCGGATTGAAATGAATGGGCGGCTTTTCCGATACCGCCCCCTGTTTACAGCCTATTACTATTAATATAGATACCACTGCGAAAAGAATACCCAGTAATCTGATAACGCCTTGTTTTCTGTGTCCCATCATTCTGCTCTCAATCATCTGCAATTAATAATTCAATTTCACGGCCGCCGATAGATTTTAAAAACGCGACGGTTTCTTTTTCATCAAACTTCGCATCCCTGGCTTCGATACTAACAAAAAAGGCATCATCGGTTACCTTTGCAAAGCGATCCGAGTAAAATACCGGGTGATGAAAACGGGGCAGCTTATTCAGGGCCAGCATGCCAAACAAAGAAGTGCCGGCAGAAGTAAGCACCATCAGGGCAAAGGCGATAGCGCCATAGGCCTGGTAACTGAACAGGGGCTTTCCGGATATGACAAGCGGATAGGCAATCGTACTGGTCCAGCCTTCGAACAGAAATCCGAACAGAACCATCGAAAAGGCCACCGGGGCCACAATCCATCCCAGTATGGAACGTTTCTCCCCCATCGCCGCATCCATGCCATGAATGGGAAACGGTGAGTGACAATCAAATTTTGTATACTCCGAATCACGCATCTTTTCAGCGGCGTCTATTAAGGCGGCAGGATTATCAAATTCGGCAATTACACCTTCTATTTTTCCACTTTTCATTTGCATCCTCTTTATTCATGGTTTCGGTAATAGTGCGGATCCGCCTGCGGCAACACCCCTTTAATTTCCGCCATTGAAACCATTGGCAGAAAACGGATAAAGAGCAGGAAGAGGCTGAAGAACAATCCAAAAGAACCAACCAGCATACTGATATCGAAAATGGTGGGACTAAAATAATCCCAGCTCGACGGCAGAAAATCATTAGCAAGGGAGGTTACCGTAATAACAAATCGTTCGAACCACATACCGATATTTACAAAGATTGAAATTACAAACATAGCCGGAATATTGGTACGGATTTTTTTAAACCAGAACAACTGCGGGATAAACACATTACAGGTAATCATAATCCAGTAGGCCCAGGCATACTGGCCGAAGGCGCGATTCAAAAAGGCAAAGGTTTCGTACTCGTTACCGCTGTACCAGGCGATAAAAAATTCCATACTATAGGCGTAGCCTACCATCATTCCGGTGACCATAATCACCATATTCATTTTCTCGAAATGGCGGATGGTTAAAATATGCTCCAGTCCATAAATCTTTCGGGCAATAATGGCTAAAGTCAGCACCATGGCAAACCCGGAGAAAATAGCACCAGCCACAAAATAAGGTGGGAAAATAGTGGTATGCCATCCCGGAATAACTGCCGTTGCGAAATCCGTACTTACCACACTATGCACAGACAGTACCAGCGGAGTGGACAAACCGGCCAACAACAGGTAGGCGAGTTCATAATGCTTCCATTGTTTATTACCGCCTCTCCAGCCCAGCGAAAAAATACCGAGCATTATTTTGCGAAAACGCACTTTAGCGCGGTCGCGTAAAGTGGCTAAGTCCGGGATTAAACCGGTGTACCAAAACATGAGCGAAACCGTAAAGTAAGTACCCACGGCAAACACATCCCACAATAACGGACTACGGAAATTCGGCCACATATCCATCTGGTTCGGAATGGGAAACATAAAATACGCCATCCAGACACGCCCCACATGAATGCCGGGGAAAACCAGTGCGCAAATAACCGCGAACAAAGTCATGGCTTCCGCAAAGCGGTTGATGGAGGTCCGCCACTTTTGCCTGAAGATGAACAATACCGCCGAAATCAGTGTTCCGGC
>JANTFQ010000152.1 GCA_024763405.1 Calditrichaceae bacterium | reverse complement strand
GGCGGAAACGCCAGCGCCGAAACCGTACGCAACGGCTTTGAAATTATCCTGGCCGATCCGAACGTAAAAGCGATACTCATTAACATCTTTGGCGGTATTGTCCGTTGTGACCGTGTTGCCCAGGGTGTAATCGATGCTGTAAATTCAATTGAAGTGAATGTCCCGATTGTTGTCCGCCTGGCCGGCACCAATGCCGAAGAGGCTGCCGAATTACTGGAAGCATCGGGAATGGATTTTACAGTTGCCGTCGATTTAAAAGATGCGGCTGAAAAAGTTGTTGGCGTTTTAAAAAATTAAGCTTGGGAGTTGAAAATGAGTATCCTTTTAACTGAAAATACAAAAGTTCTTGTGCAGGGCATTACGGGCTCCGAAGGCTCTTTCCACGCCCGCCAGATGATGGAATATAATACAAATTTAGTCGCCGGAGTTACACCGGGAAAAGGCGGCCAAACCTTTAACGAAACCATTCCGGTATTCAATACCGTAGCCGAAGCGGTAGAAAAAACAGGCGCCAACGCTTCTGTTATTTTTGTTCCGCCGCCCTTTGCTGCCGACGCTATTATGGAAGCTGCCGATGCAGGACTGGGCTTAATTATCTGCATTACCGAAGGCATTCCGGCCATGGATATGGTGAATGTCTATGAATATATCAAAGATAAAGACACCCATCTCGTTGGTCCGAACTGCCCGGGCGTTATTTCTCCGGGAATCGGCAAAATGGGTATTATGCCCGGTTTTATTCATCAGCAGGGGCACGTAGGCGTTATCAGCCGTTCCGGAACGCTGACCTATGAAGCCGTAGGACAGTTAAGCAGCCGTAATATCGGACAATCCACCTGTATCGGTATCGGTGGCGATCCGGTAATTGGCACCAAATTTATCGATGCTTTAAAATTATTTAACGAAGATGATGACACACATGCCGTTGTGATGATTGGCGAAATCGGTGGTACTGCAGAAGAAGAAGCCGCGGCCTGGATTAAAGAAAACTTTAACAAACCAGTCGTTAGTTTTATCGCCGGGCAAACCGCACCTCCGGGACGGCGTATGGGACATGCGGGCGCTATCATTAGCGGTGGAAAAGGCACGGCAGCCGAAAAAATGGCCGCGCTGCGCGATGCCGGTATTCATGTCTGTAAAAGTCCTGCCGAAATCGGCGAGACAATTGAAAAAGTATTGAAATAAAACAATAGGAGTATTTTTTTAATGGATAGAACATTAGCAATCTTAAAGCCGGACTGCGTCCAGAATAATAAAATTGGCCATGTGCTTCAGCATCTGCTCGACGCCGGTTTTAAAATCGTTGGTATGAAGATGGTTAAATTAACTAAAGAGACCGCCGGAGAATTTTACGCGGTTCATAAAGAACGCCCGTTTTATGCCGAATTAGTAGATTTTATGACGGAGAGCAGAATCGTTCCCATCGCTTTGGAACGAGAAAATGCGGTTACCGAATTGCGCAAAGTAATCGGCGCCACCGATCCAGCGGAAGCGGAAGAGGGAACCGTGCGAAAATTATATGCGGAAAGCAAAGGACGCAACATCATTCATGCGTCTGATTCCAATGAGAATGCAGCCATTGAGCTATCATTCTTCTTTTCGTCACGGGAATTAATTGATAATATGTAAATAACCATTTCCGCTCTCGTCGGACATTCGGTGAGAGCGGAAAAGGTTTTTTGTTCCGGATAGACCGGGTAAGGAGCTTCAGGAATGGCAGAGAAGACAAAAGACGTCATGGATATTAAAATCCTGGGCCAAACGGATTTGAGCGGCGGCGATCAGGTGGATGCCATTAAACGGGTCGTGGTGTTTGGCGCGGGAACTATGGGGCAGGGAATCTGTCAGTTGGTTGCTTCGAAAGGGATGGAAGTTCTGCTTATCGAACGCAGCGACGCACGGGCAAAGGAGAGTGTAAACAGCCTTGAAAGAAGTATCGATGACGAGATTGCCCGCTGGACCATGACCGACAGTGAGAAACGGGCTATCCTGGGAAGGATCCAAATTTCCAGTAAAATTAAAGACGCGGTTTACGGGGATTTGGTTATAGAATCCATTACCGAAAATATTTTACTGAAACAGCAGCTTTTTGAGAAAATCGATAAAATCTGCGATCCCGATACGGTATTTATCACCAATACATCCGCACTGAGTATCACAGAGGTAGCGTCGGTTACCGGCCGTCAGGAAAAAGTAATCGGTATGCATTTTTTAAATCCGGTTCCCAAAATCCCACTGGTCGAAATTGTGCGCGGCCTAAAAACTTCCGATGAAACCTATGCCTTTATTCGCGCCTTTGCCGAAACGCTTGATAAGACGGCCGTAGAAGTATTCGAGTATCCCGGTTATATTACTACGCGGGTTATCGTTCCGATGATTAATGAGGCCATTCATATTTTAATGGAAGGCGTTGCCACGGCGGACCATATCGACACGGCGATGAAACTGGGTTATAATTTTTCGAGAGGCCCATTGGCCATGGCCGATATTATTGGCCTCGATGAACTGATGGCCTGGATGGAAACACTCTTTCGTGAACTGGGAGACGCCAAATACCGGCCTTGTCCCCTCTTGCGTAAACTGGTGCGCGCCGGCCATCTCGGCCGTAAAACAGGCAAGGGCTTTTTTGAATATCCCAAACCGATTTAAAACAATACACTCTTTACAGGAAAACTCTTTCCGGGATTTAGACTATGATAGTACTCGTTATTAATGCAGGTAGTTCCTCTGTAAAATACCAGGTTTTTAATGCCGAAACCAAGGAAGTTCTGGCAAAAGGATTAGTAGAACGTATCGGAATGTCCGGCGCCATTTTAACACATAAACCTACTGACCGAAAAGAGGTGCGTCTCTCCGGCGAAATTTTAGACCACAAAATGGCTATCGAATACGTTGTTTCTATTCTGTTGAGTAAAAATCATGGCGTCATTAAGGATAAATCCGAAATAGATGCGGTCGGTCACAGAGTCGTACACGGTGGTGAAGCATTTAGTAGTTCTGTTTTAATATCCGAAGAAGTGATGGCAGAGATTCGCGCCTGTATAGATTATGCGCCGCTGCATAATCCGCCAAATTTAAAAGGGATCAACGCGGTAAAAAGTCTGCTGCCGGATGTGCCGCAGGTGGCTGTTTTTGATACGGCCTTTCATCAGAAGATGCCTAAATATGCTTTTTTATACGGACTTCCGTATACGTTGTACCGCCGTCATGGAATCCGGCGCTACGGATTTCATGGAACTTCACACCGGTTTGTCTCCAACAGAGCGGCCGAAATAATGGGGCAGCCGCTGGAAAATTTAAAATTAATCACGGCGCATCTTGGGAATGGTGCTTCTATTTCGGCCATTCAAAACGGTCGTTCGGTGGATACGTCGATGGGTTTTACGCCGCTGGAAGGACTGCTTATGGGGACACGCTGCGGTGATATGGACCCGGCCATCATTTTACAGATAATGCATAAAGAAGAGCTTACCGTAAACGACGCCAATATTTTAATGAATAAACACAGCGGCCTTCAGGGTATCAGCGGCATCAGCAGTGATATGCGTGAAATTGAAGAAGAATACGAAGAAAGCAGCCGTGCTAAACTGGCGCATGATATGTTCACTTATCGCTTAAAAAAATACATCGGAGCCTATGCGGCTGCCATGGGCGGCGTGGACGGAATTGTATTCACCGGCGGAATCGGAGAAAATTCGGAAATGGTGCGTAAACATGCCCTGGAAGGTTTGGATTATATGGGCATTGAACTGGATGAAGCGAAGAACAAGGAACGCTTAAAAGAAGAGCGCGATATCAGCGCTAAAAACTCACAAGTTCGGATTATGGTAATACCGACCAATGAAGAGCTGGTAATTGCCTTGGATACAAAACGCATCGTGGACGAATCTAACTAAAGAATTATCAAAATAAAACCCATATGAAACCCGGCGGATTATTAAATGTTGAATTTGCCGGGTTCTTTTTTTATATTGGCGGCTTCGTTATGAAAATTAATATTCAGAACCTCGAGCACAATGTGCTCGAACACGAAGGCAATATTGAAACTGATTTTCTTGAACCGGAGCTGCAGCGCAATTATCCGCATGCGCTCAATGTCCGCGTGAAGCTGGACCGGTTCGGGAAAGACTATAAAATAGATGTATCGATTCGAACGCGTGCGCATTATATCTGTGACCGTTGCCTAAAGGAATACGAACCGGAGTTTACGGCAAATTTATCTCAGGTATATCAATCGGACGACGGTGAATTACTTCAGGACGATGATATTAAAATGCTGCCGGCAAATGCTGTGGAGATTGATATCAACCCTTTGCTTCACGAAGCGATCGTTCTTCATCATCCCATTAAAATGGTTTGTTCAGAAGATTGTAAAGGGATCTGTCCCGGATGCGGCGCGGATTTGAATATTGATACCTGTACGTGTTCTGCCGGAAATGTGGATCCCCGGTGGGCAGAACTTAAAAAATTAATTAAATAGGAGCATAAAATGGCTAATCCTAAACGAAAAATTTCCCGCTCAAAACGCGATATGCGCAGAGCGAATTGGTTTGATGATATGAAAGCCACTCAACTGGTTAAATGCGATCACTGTGGCGAACAGAAAATGCCGCATCGCGTCTGTCCCAGCTGCGGTTACTATAACGGCAAGAGCGTGTTTATCCCCAAGAATGCGTAACAGAGTGATTTCGGAATAATCAAATGCGCATTGCATTAGATGTAAATGGCGGAGATCTCGGGCCCCTGGCGACAGTTGAAGGGGCTCACTTGTATATAAAGGAATTTGACGCCGACGAAGTTGTTCTGGTGGGCGACCGATCCAAAATAGAAGAGCAACTGCTCTCGGTTCCCGAAGAATTTCACAGTCGAATGCCCATTGTGCATGCGCCGGATAATATCGAAATGAACGAGTCGCCAACAGAAGCCATCCGCAAGAAGAAGGATTCTTCGATGGTTGTGGGACTCAACCTGCACAAAGCAAGGGAAGTTTCCGCTTTTGTCAGCGCCGGACACACCGGGGCACAGATGGCCGGAAGCCTGTTTGCGCTGGGGCGGATTCACGGAGTAAAACGCCCCGGTATCGGAACTTTTCTGCCCGGTAAAAAAGGAATGGTTTTTGTGATTGATGTGGGGGCTAATGTCGATTCCAAACCTATTCATCTGTTACAGTTTGCCGAAATGGGCGAAATTTTTGTGCGCCAGGTATTTCAGAAAAACGAAATTAAAATCGGCCTTCTCAGCATTGGAGAAGAAGAAAAAAAAGGCAATGAATTAACCGTTGCCGCCCACCAACTTCTTAAAGAAAAATTAGATAATTTCCACGGGAATGTGGAAGGACGTGATATTTTACAGGGTACCACCGATATCGTTGTTTGTGACGGATTTGTAGGGAATGTTGTCCTGAAGATGGTGGAAAGTGTAACCAGCGTACTGATGAATCTTATTAAGCAGTATATTGGCAATAATATTATTACCAATATCGGTGGTTTCCTCGTACGGCCCGCATTTAAAGAATTAAAAAAGAGTTATAATTACGAAGAATACGGTGGCGTTCCCCTGTTGGGTGTAAATGGAATTTCCATAATATGCCACGGAAATTCGACCGCGACAGCAATTTATAACGCCCTTAAAGTGGCGAAACGAATGAAAAGCAATAGCGTGAATGAGCGTATTGCAAAACGTTTAAGCGGAGGGAAAAGCTAATGGCCAAACGAGCATATATCAGCGCCGTCGGGCACTATGTACCGGATAAAGTGCTGACGAATTTTGACCTGGAAAAAATGGTGGATACAAATGACGAATGGATTCGCACTCGTACCGGAATCAGCGAAAGACGCATTCTGGAACCTGGCAGAGCCACTTCTGATATGGCGGCTGAAGCAGTTAAAAAGATTTGTGCTGCGCGGGATATGGATCCGATGGAGATCGATTTAATAATTGTTGCCACGGTTAC
>JANTFQ010000151.1 GCA_024763405.1 Calditrichaceae bacterium | reverse complement strand
TGGCCGGCGCTGGTTTCCGTGGTGAATTGGTTTACACCAAACCTGATTTAAAATTCTTTGCCCCCTGGCTTACCCCGCTGCAAAGCAGTTTATTAATTCAGGAAACTGTGGACACGCCCTACTGGAATGCCGTGTTCTCGCTGGATTACACCTTTGCCAACAGTTTTTATCTGCACACAGAGTATTTATATAATGAATCAGGCGTTACCAAAAACAGCGCCCTGCGCCAGTTCGAAATTCTAAAGACCGGCGAACTCAGTCCTTCGCGTCATTCTATTTTCTTTGAGACCGCTTATGACCTGACCCCTCTTTTACGCGCGGATTATTTTGTTCTTTTTAATCCCAGCGACCATTCCCAAATCAGTGTGCCTTCTTTGCAATACTCGCTTTCGGATAATTGGGGCTTGTACGCTTTGGCCTTTTTGAGCAGTGGAAAAACAGGCTCGGAATTTGGCGGCTACCCGGCGCAGTATTTTTTAAGATTGAAATATTCTTTTTAATTATATTGCTGGTTCTCGGCAACTTGCTTTCAGTATTTGTCTTTGATATTTTAATGCATAAAAAAAGAGGATAAAATAATTTGAAAACACATAATTTAATTAAGGAAGCAATGTCTCTTCCCATTGAAGACAGAACAATGCTGATAGATTCTCTTATAAAAAGCCTCAATACCACGAAATCAGATGTTGAAGATAAATGGATTTCTATAGCAAAAAAACGTCTTACTGAAATTAAAGCGTCAAAGATTAAACCAGTACCGGGAAATATTGTTTTTAACAATATCCTGGAGCGCTTCAATAAATGAACTATTTATTCCATCCGGAAGCTGAAGCAGAGCTTGCCCAGGCAATCGACTATTATGAAGATTGTGAAAACGGTCTCGGTTTTGATTTTGCGATGGAAGTTTACAATGCTATCGATCGCATTGTATTGTATCCTGAAGGCTGGCCAACACTCTCAGATGATATTAGACGTTCTTTAGTTCGGCGCTTTCCCTATGGAATTCTCTATGCAATAGAAAATGATGAAATAATTATATTAGCCGTGATGAATTTACATCGGGAACCTAACTATTGGAAAGACAGAAAATAATCAATGTTATCTGCTAATACACACCAAGCTATTTCCCGAACCTTGAATACACTATTATGTATATGTATACCTCAATAGCACCACCCCGCTGGCAAAGGATTTTGTTTCAACCAGATTCAACGGCGACTCACTAGTTAAACTGTGAAAAAGTGGGATGCCCGCGCCCAGCACAACGGGCATTACAAAAATCTGCATTTCATCGATAAGATGATGATTGAGCAATAGGGCGTTAATTTGCCCTCCACCAATCAGCCAGATATCTTTCCCCTGTTTTGTTTTCAATTCCTTAACAAATGAAACAATATCCCCCGAAACAAATTCTACATCTTCGGAGGCATATTCTTCAGGATGTTTTGTGAATACATAATTTTTTAAACCCTGGTAGGGAAAAGGCCCTTCAAAGGATTCCACCTGTTTAAAAGTTTTACGCCCCATTAAAGTTGTATCAATTGATTCGATAAATTCCCCATATCCATAATCAGTCTTATCCGGATTGGGAATAGAATCCAGCCAGGCCACATCTCCGTTGGGTTTAGCAATTTTACCATCCAGGCTGATAGCAATGTAGAGTTTTATTTTTCGCATATTACCTTTCATTAGCCTCAGTACGTACAGAGGATAAAATAAATTATAAAAATGTCTTTCTGCAAGAAACTTGTCCATTAGTCCTTACCTATTTTATTTGGCAAAAGGTCCCTTATCCGCCGGCGGGCGGATCCGTCTGCCGACGGACAGGACGACCGCTTCTCCCGTTCTTTGGGAATGTCTCTATCGGATACCACGAGTGAACAGAATTAGATCCCCGATTAACGGACCACAGGAATGACAGCGAATCAAGCCTTGAGTTTGTCTAGCAGGTACTAAATAACATGAGTTCGATGTAAGAAAGATGAAATAAATCCCCCCTTAGCAAAGGGGGCTAGGGGGTTGTAAAACAACAATTCTTAGCTCAATATCTAAGTGACAACCCCTTAATCCCCTTTTTTAAGGGGAAATTAGATTAGTAACTTAGAATAAATTCTTATCTCGAACTGACGTTAAATACAAAAGTTTTTAAAAAAGCCTTGGCTGGTAAACCAAAATCAAAACTCTCCTTATCAGTGTTCATCCATGAAAATCCGTGGCTATATTTTAATTCACATCCGGCAATAGAATAGCATTAAAAATCAATTTAAACGAAACCTGTGTCGATGCCCGGAACTGGGGATTGAAGCCGTACAATACCAATTGTCCTTTCCCCTTTTTAATCCAGGCCATTACCGTTTTATCGGCCAGTTTTTCTTCGTGCTCGGCATAGCCGCTTAGTAAAATATCCTTCTCCGGGAATTTAGCAATCACCCGGCGATCCATATCAAAATTCGGAAAGGAAGTGGCGAACAGTGGTTTACCCCGATAAAATACACCGATTTCCTGTTCCAGTCCCAACGTTAGGGGATGCTTCTGTTTCAATTCAATCTTCATAAATGAACCGGGCACGTACAAACCGTCTTTTGCGGCGGCCGACGATATATCCTGGATTGGCAACTGGAATTCCTCGATATCATTTTTCGAATGCTTTATTTTAAGCGCACCCATAAACAAGGCGGTAGAGCGTCCCCAGGAAATAATTTTCCCGCCCTTATCCAAAAAGGCCATCACCTTTTCAAAGCCCTTTTTGCCGATTCCTTTGGTGTAAGCCGGCGGATAACTACTCACATAGTAAGACTCTTTATTCTTCCATTTGCCCTGCATTAAAATATTTTTATCCGCATCGGGAAAAACAAGCACATCAAAATCTTTGGCAAAATTCGTCTTTTCAAAATCACCCGGATGTTTTATCGTATATGGAATCCCGTACTGATCGAAGATAAAGCGCGTCCAGCCAGCGTCCATATCGTGAAAAAAGGTTTCCACCAGGGCAATCCTTGGTAGTCGCAAGGCTTTGGCTTCCATCGTGACCTGTTTGCTTAAATAGAGCGGCGAAAAAGATAAATTGCCAAGCAATGCTTTGATTTCTTCCTTTTTTGAAGCCTGATAAAAAACAACAAAACTGCCATTGGGGATTTTTTGATCGTTATAATCCACAATCTTTTCCAGGCGCTTAACTTTTAGCCCCAGGTCGAGCGCTTTAAAAGCCGTTTTAAAACTTTCGTTATAATTTACATTTAGCACAGCTGCCCAAAATTTTTCGGGAACATTTGATTGTAAGGTAAAATCATCCGGTAATGTCTGCATCATTTTATCCAATGGCTCCGAATATTCCGTCACCGCAAGCGCCCGGACGCCGCGGTGCAGGGGCAGCGACCAGCTGGTAATATCGTAAGGTTTAATGATTTTACCATTGGGGGTGTAATGCCGTACGGGGAATGTTTGCGCTTCCATTACTTCCTTGATAAAAGAGCGGTAGGGCTGGGCCAGAGAAAAAATAAAATCGCCCTGCAATCCGTGTAAATCACCAAATGTCTGGTCCCCTGTCAAACGGGCAACGTTTACGCCGTGTTCCTGCATCAGCTTAATTAAATTAAATAATTCACCGGGATCGTGCTGTTTAGCCGGAAGCAGATAAAAATAGGGTGCTTCGGTTTTGCCCTTTTCTACCTCCCTGCGGCATAGATTATTGCGGAAACGCAGCAATTCTTCACGCTGCAGGGCACAGGTTTTAATCATTGATTTAGTGGACTCGAGTTCATACTGCACAATATCGCCCAAACGCCACCAGCCGCCCGGCCAGGGCAGCGCCATATTTATACTTTTTTTATACTCGGATAAACCCTTTCCGTAACCGCGCAGCTCATTGGGTTCCACATAAATAGGCGTAGCGTCTTTAACACCGGCCGCCTCGGTAAGCAGGCTAATCACATTTTTCCACAGGGCGGTTTCGGTGGAACCCGGCCAGTAATCATCAAATAAATTATGCTGCGAAACGCCGGTCAGGCCTTTTTCGGTCATATCTTTTACCATATTCGAACCAAACACCCAGGTCCAGTTCCAGATTTCCGCATCCACATTTTCGGCAATGGGATCGTGCATAGGCGGTACAAAATAACGCGGCCCGTGCGAACCCATCTGGTGTTTTTCCACCATCACCTGCGGATACCATTCCGAAGTATAAATCCGGGCAATAACTTTGGTATCTTCCTGGCTCAGAGTAACAAAATCGCGATTATTATCGTGACCCACATATTTATGATACACGCCGGGCAGGGAAGCGCCTTCATATTTAGTCCCTTTGTAGCGCTTGTAATTATGCACCACCATATCCATTCCGTCCGGATTATGACAAGGCACAAACATAAACACGACATCTTCCAGTTGGGCACGCAACTGAGTATCATTCGCTGTTAATAATTCATAAACAATTAAAGGCGCCGCCTGCGAGGGTCCTACTTCTCCGGAATGCATGGACAGAGTCGCCAATAAAAATGCTTTCCCCGTCCTAAAATACAGATTCCGCTTTTCTTCTGAAAGATTCGGATTAAGTGCCAGTTCTTTATTAATTTTTTTAAGATTCTGCAAATTGGCAATATTTGCAGCGGATGAGATAAAGGCAAGATACATCGGCTTACCTAGCGGCGTTGTGCCCACTTCTATCAGTTTCATCTTATCCGAAGCGGCGTCTGCTTTTTTCAGGTACGAAATCAATTTTTCGTAGTCAAACAAATTACGATCGCTGCCGGGCATAAAGCCAAAATATTCGGCGGGAACAGGAACCTGACTTTTCACCTGACTAAAACTTCCTGCGATAAAAAAGAAAAGAAAAATTAAAATGCGGTGGATTAAATTACTTTTTGTCAAATGCATAATCAGCTCCTGATAATTCTTTTTGTTTAATATAGGGATGCAGATACAGCTGTGTAAAGTGGTGCAATAAAAAAAAGGTTAAGGCAGGATTCTAAGATACATCGTATCGTTTACGGCCGAGCCAAAGACACCGATACCGTCACCTTGCACATGAAATACCGGTTCGTGCAGATTACCGTCATTTTCATAGACCCGTTTATACGTGAGCATATAGTCTTTCATATTTTGGTCGCCGGCAGAAATAATAATTTTATACCCCCCGTAAAAACGGAAATGAAACCAGTCCAGTTCGTGTGTTTCCAGGCCCGATTCGGTTGGAGTGTTAAAAATAAAATCCGCGCTGTAAATATAATCAAGTAAATTCTTCTGCACCTCTTTAGCACTGACTTCACCATATAAATAAGGATTTTCCGGCGGATAGATAAAGGAGCTCGAATCGGCTTCCGTAGCCGCAATGGAAAAGGAATAAAAATCGGTTTGTGGTGAGCGCGCAAAAACAATTTTTGGTTTGGTGAGTGTTCCCGTTTGGTCAAAGTCTAAATACTTAATACTGTCCGTTGATGCTTCCTCTATAATTGAGAGTCCGGCTGCCGGCACCCGGGTTGTGGCTTGTGCATGCAATGCTTTCCCGTCGATAACGGCGTCTACATCGATCCGGTATTCTTTACCATAGTCAATTTTTAAATCCTTTTTATAATAATGAAAACCGGGCACCGAAGGGCTGTAGTCAAAGAAATAGGTACTGCTGTCCTCAAGACATGTTAATTTTACCGTGGCATCCTGCAAAATTAGTTCCGAACGGTTGACCGGTGTATTCACAGGAATGTTACGGGTAATTTTTATTTCCTGTACATCCTGAGTCGGAATCAGATACCCCTCCAGGACTATCTTGGGCTCATAATTTTGCTCCCCTGTTTCAATAATTCCCTTTCCGCAGGAATAAAGTAACAGTAATGGTAGCAGCAGAAACAGAACTCTCATAGATTTCTCATTTAGAACTTCACGGTAACGCCAACCGTCGGCAAAAAGGGCAGCATATATGTTTCGGATAAATTCTGAATTACATCTGAATTTGAAGCCTGCTC
>JANTFQ010000150.1 GCA_024763405.1 Calditrichaceae bacterium | reverse complement strand
TTCATATGGTTTTGCGCATCGGCCAAACGTTGGGCCCCCTTATGGCGGGATTTTTCTATATTAATCATGATATGCAGACCTTATTTTGGTCCATGGCTTTTCTCGCCCTGCTGATGGCCGCCGTTGTAAAATTTATAGTTAGAAATCCGGACAGCAATGAATAAAACTATTTACGGCTGATTTTTTCTAATTTACACGGCCTGAAGAGTCCTTATTCAAGAAAAAAAGGTATCCCGTTTCATTGCCAAAATCCGGTTATATTTGCTTCATACCCCAATAAAATCTTATAGGAACCAAGTTGTTTCGAAATCCACTTCTTCAGACATTATAATTTTTTTAAAAACAAATGGGTTTCACAAAAACAGTCCTTTATACCGGCCACCTCGATGAACGGAGGGTAAATCTTTCATAAGGAATTCCATTAAATATTTTCTTTAGGATTTCTATTTACTATATCCCATTGGCCGAAGACGTTTGTATTGAGTGTAATAGATTTTTGCCTGGGCATGCTTTCCCTGTTTTTCTAAAACTTTACTGATTGCCAAAAGCGATCGAACCCAAATATCAGAAGCAGCCGGTACGGTAATCATTACCATTTTTTCATCAAGGATATGTTTGTAAGAATTAAAGGCGGAATTCCAATCACCAGTTTTTTCATAAACATGGGCAAGGGATTCGAAGGCTATCCAGCGTATCCGGGGATCCAGCGCTGATACTAACGGTATTTGCGAAGAGGGAACCAGTTCGGTCACTTTACTGAAATATTCAATCGCTTTTTTATAATCGGAATACGCTTTGGCGAGCTCCCCTTTGATTTGAAAAGTAAAAGCGCGTTTTGCTTTATCCAGCTCCTCGGGCAATGGCGCCTGCAAAATGCCTGATGCGGTTGAACGATTTTCTTTTTCCAATTCAGCAAGCGACGTTTTTACGAATGCCATTTTCCCGGTTTGAGCATACTGTATTGCCAGCCAGCCCAATGCCTGAACGCGGGCGATTCCGACGGCGTTTTCAGAAATAGTTTTTAGCAGCAACTCGAACCGTCCCGTCTCTCCAATTTCTCCAAGTGTTAACGCCAATTCTAACTGAGCCCAGGGCAATAATTTGCTCATCGGCCGTTGTTTCGCTAAGGTCACACTTTTCTCTAATACTTGTATTGCCTTGTCAAAACGGCCTTCGAACAGGAAAAAATGGGCTACATACCAACGGCCGCTTATTTGGGACATGGGAAGAAGCTGGTCAATCCCGGCTGATATAAAGTTTGAAAATTTGATTTCAGCGGAATCAAAATCATCATGCATCCAATCCACAAATCCGCCATTTAAATAACAAAATTCGAAGGGGAAATCATGATTGAGTTCAAGCGCACGCGAAAATTCTTTATGCGCATCGTCAATATTTCTATCATAATAAAGGGAAAAGAGTCCTTTGTCGGAATGATTAATAAAATAGTTTGGGCGAAGTCTCTCACATATTTTTTTATATTTTAGATATTGTTTAACATTACCTGTTCCAAGGTAAGCTAAACTGAGATTTTCATTTCCCCAATAATCATCGGGGTATACATCCAATAAAAGTTCATAGTATTCGATGCCTTTTTTATAATCCCCGATGCCATACATCGCATTGGAACCCAGAATAAAAAACTTCTCCCGGTCTGAAAGATTTGAAACCAGATTTGCAGCCTTATTAAAATCGGCTTTTCCTTCGGGCAAATTGCTGTGCCACAATTCAGCGAATCCAAGCATAGCAAAGCCCATCGCAAAAGTGGAATCATACTGAACCGCCTGATTCAAGAAAAATTGCGCCCTCTGGAAGTCAAATAGGTTTAGATAATAGAAGCCTTTTGAGTAAAAATTAAGCGCTTTCAAAGACGGCGTTGTCACCAGCTCAAAAGAGCGCGGAATTTTCCGAAAATTTTCTAAAGACTCACCAAGCTTTTTGCGTATGGAAATTGCCAATTGACCAATCGCCGGGATAATTTCCTGCCGACTATTAATTTCTTCTGAAAACGTTTTTATAATTATGTTCTTTACCGGTTCGATAATTTCCAGGGATAGAGAATAACGGCTGCCAATTCTGTAAATACTTCCGGTGAGTAAAATTTGGATATTTCCATCACGCAATACGATTTCTCGTCCTAAATAGCGGTCAATCTTTTTATCCGGTTTTTTTTGCATCAAATTCAATATATCCTGTACCCGTCCTCTCGGAACGACATTTACATATTTAGAATTACTTAATTCCATTTCAAGCGCCGTACGCAGCGCGGCCCCAAATACTTCTTCTCCGGTTCTGTTATCGAAGTCTGTAATCAGTACCCAGTTTCGCTCGGAAAAATTAAATTCCGGTTCTCTATATTTACTGAAAAAAATAATAGCAGCCACGATGAACAGGGCGCTTAATAAAATAGCAAATAGTATTCTTTTGGAGGGTATTGATGAAAAGAAATTGGAATTTTCGGATGGGAAGTAGGGATTCAATATTTTTTCCTCAACAGGCGCAATAAACTTATATCCCACCCGGGGCACCGTTTTAATATACCGGGGTTTCGCCGAATGGTCCTCTAATATATCCCGAAGTTCTTTAATGCTTTGGGTCAGGGTGTTTTCCGTAACAACCGTACCTGCCCAGACATTTTCTATTAAATCTTCCTTTTTTACTAAACTGCCGTGGTGTTCGATTAAGTATAGCAGGGTTTCGTAGGTTTTGGGGCGAAGATATAGCTCCTGGTTCCCTTTCTTCAGGTTATATTCTTTCACACCAAAAGTAAAATTACCGAATGTGTAAATTTTCGTCTTTTCACTCATGAGCATCATTTAAGCATAATTTAATAAGTTTTTCACAGATTTTTCATGACTGTAACAAAAATAATGGTTATATAACTAAAGTCCAATAAATAAAATTAAATTCTTTTATAGTAGTAACCGTTTAAGATGAGCAGGTTGAATCCCAATGGAGACAGGAAAGATGTCTTATGGCAGTAACACACATCAAAGGGCGTCACCCCTTGAAAATATCTATTAAAACACGTTGATAAATTTTTAGGGATAACAATATAGTTTTTCAGATGAATGAGCAGCCTCCACGCGGAAACGCTGTTCATAATAATTAATTTAACGTGAGGAGGTATTTAAAATGAAACGATTTAAATTTTCATTTCATCCCATATTGATAATTATAAGTGTATTAATTTTGAATTCTCTCGTATTCGCGCAATCCACTGTAAATGTTCTGATTGTTTATTATTCACTTACCGGAAATACAGAGAAGATGGCAAACGGTGTGAAAGAAGGAGTTAACGAAGTCCAGGGCGCTTCTGCAACGCTTAAAAAAGTTGACGAAGTGACAAATGATGATATGGTTGCTGCTGATGGCATTGTGCTGGGATCGCCCACCTATTATGGCACCATTGCCGGTCCCATGAAGGACTTTATCGATACACCCTGGTACGCGGGTGACAAAGTGGGCGGCGCTTTTTCAACGGGTGCTTTACCAACCGGAGGAAAGGAACATGTCATAACGTCTTTGCTGGCAGTGCTGTTGATGAAGGGCGCCATTGTGGTTGGGCCGGTTTTCGATTTTGGCACGTTTAAAAGCGGCAGTCTTGGGGCCTCCGCCATGACCGGCCCTCCGGGAAATGGCGTGGGTAATACAGAATTAAGAGAAGCCCGCACTCTCGGCGCGCGGGTGGCAACAATTGCCTTACATTTCAAAACGGGAAATATGGAGAAAAGGACAGTAAATAAACAACAGCAAACACAAGATTACAATTTACTCCAGAATTCACCGAATCCCTTTAATCCCGAAACGGAAATCAGTTATAAATTGTCAAAAAGGGCAATGGTGGTTTTAAAGATTTATAATGATTTGGGAGAAGAAGTACAAACATTGGTGAGCAAGGAACAACCCGCAGGAAACTATAAAGTAAAATGGGATGGAAGAGACAAGCATTACCAACGGGTTGCGACAGGAATATATTTCTACCAGATTAACGTAGAAGGAACGGTACAAACAAAAAAGATGATTATGCTAAAATAATATCACATGATACCAACTAAAAATAAGAATTGTGCACCGGAATTGGGCTTAAAAAAAGCGATATGAATCACCTTGTGAAGTGATAATTATTGTCTTAAGAACCCACCCTCCCGATAAAAAGCATCGGGAACCCTCCCTGATTCCAGGGATGGAAAATTCGGCGGCAGCCGAATTGGAGTAGTCAAAATATTGAGTAGCCCCACGGCTGTTTTCTGACCTTATGGACAGACTCTAATTAGATCTCAGACCTAATGTTAATCTAACCTTTGGTGTAACTATGGTAAACTGTAAATTTATAATGCTCGTTGTCCTGGTATTTGTTTCCTTTTTATTTTCCGCGGTGACTGAGGATAGAATTAAAATGATACAAAAGGATGTCCCGAATGTCTATATTGATTGCTGGTATTGCGACATGGATTATATCCGTACGGAAATACAATACGTTAACTATGTGCTCGACCGCAAGGATGCGGATATTCATATTTTATTTACCAGAGAACAGACGGCCAGCGGAGGCAGGGAGTTCACTTTAACCTTTTTGGGGAAAAATCATTTTGCCGGGCTCAGGGACACCATTTCTTATTCAACAAGGCAAGATAATACGGATGACATTATTCGAAAAAAAATGGTACGATATTTAAATATCGGACTAATGCGTTACATTGCACACACCACCCAGGCCGACCATATTTCCATCCGATACAACCGGGCCGAAGAAAAGAAAAATCCTACGGATGCCTGGGATTATTGGGTGTTCCGTACCAGTTTAAGCAGCTATTTTACCGGCCAGAAATCATACAACATCCAATATCTTAATTTTAATCAGAGGGCCGACCGTATTACGGATGATTGGAAAATACGTCTCCGCTTAAGTCTGAATTACGGGGAAGATAATTACCAGTTAGATGATGAAACATTTTCAAGTTATTCCAGAATGCACCAGGTTTCCGCATTAATCATCAAAAGCGTAAGCAATCATTGGTCCATAGGGATAAACAGCCGTATCTACACTTCCACTTTTCTCAATATTGATCGGGCCATAAAGGTATATCCGGCAATCGAATATAATATTTTCCCCTATTCCGAATCTACCCGAAGCGAGTTACGGTTTTTATATGAAGTTGGATACGGTTATTTTAATTATGATGGGGAAACAATTTATAATAAAAAAAAGGAAAGTCTATTTGAAGAATCGCTTGAAATTACACTTAAATTAAATCAGCCCTGGGGAAGTATAGAAACCAGTTTAACCGGTTCACACTATTTTTTTGATTTCAGTAAAAACAGTTTGGAAGCCTATAGTGAATTATCCCTGAATCTGATTAAAGGATTTTCATTGGAGCTGAGCGGTAGTTACTCAATGATTCACGACCAACTTAGTCTGCAGAAAAGCGCGGTTAGTCAGGAAGAGGTGATATTACGGAGAAGGCAGTTAGAAACACAGTATAACTATTGGGGGTCTGTCGGAATCAATTACACATTCGGCTCTATTTACAACAATATTGTGAATTCACGATTTGGAAATTAAAGGGTGAAGAATTCTTACAAAGAAAAACACATACGTCATCACCATTACAAAGGTGCATCTCGCACTGATGTTTGAGAGAATGACTTAAGTTGGGTTTAAATATTAATTGACATTATGAATCATCTTGTTAGTGATCGGGATACGGATTATTCTACACATAAAACCATCAGAAACCGATTGACAACAAAAGGGCCCTATCTCGTTAAGTTACAAGTTACGGACTTATCCACAGGAAAATATCTTTTAAACGGAACGGTTTTATAGCGGCAAATTAGAGAGGGATAGAAAGCTTCTTTCTCCGCCATATTGGTTTCGTCGAACATTACCATCAAGGTTGATGGGGAAAAACGTACAGTTAGCGTGTAATATACAGATTTTTTAACCCAGCACATTTTGTTTGA
>JANTFQ010000149.1 GCA_024763405.1 Calditrichaceae bacterium | reverse complement strand
GAATTTGCCATTGGCGAATATTTAATTTGGAATATCCGCGATGACGGGTATCTGGATGCCAGCCTGAATTTAAACGATATCGCCGAGGACTATGGCCTAACTTTCGAAGCGGTGGAGAAGGTTCTTAAAAATATTCAGCGCCTCGACCCCACCGCCGTAGGCAGCCGCGACCTGCGGGAATGCCTGTTGGTGCAACTTGAAGAGCGGGAAGAAACGGATTCCCTCGCCTATTCCATTTTAAAAGACTATTTTGAAGATTTCATCAACAAGCGTTACGATAAAGTAATCAGTGAATTGCAGATAACCCCGGAACAACTGCAGGAAAGTATTAACCATATTCTGCAGCTTAATCCCAAGCCGGGCGAAGGTGTGTTCGAATCCCGTAGTAATTATATTATTCCCGATTTTATTGTGGAAAAAATAGACGATAAATTTGTAATCAACCTAAACGACTGGAACATACCCCCTCTGCGAATTTCCAATACTTACAAACGTATGCTGATGGATAAAAAAGGGACCGATAAGGAAACCCGGCAGTATATCCGCAAGAAAGTGGAATCAGCCCGCTGGTTCATCACGTCTATTTATCAACGTAAAATGACCATGCTAAAAGTGATGGAAGCCATCATTGAAATGCAGCGTCCCTTTTTTGAAAAAGGACCGGAATATATAAAGCCCTTAATTATGCGCGAAATCGCCGATATTATCAGCATGGATATTTCCACGGTAAGCCGTGTGGCCAACGGCAAATATGTACAAACCGATTACGGTGTCTTTGAATTGAAATATTTCTTTAATGAACGCATCGAAAATGACGAGGGTGAAGAAATTTCCACACGGATTGTTAAAAATAAAATCAGGGAAATTATTGAAAAAGAAAATCATAAAAAACCGTACAGTGATGAAAAGCTTTCGCTTCTTTTAAAGGCCGAAGGATTTCCCATAGCCCGGCGTACCGTGGCAAAATATCGCGAACAGCTTCAGATTCCGGTAGCACGTTTGCGCCGCGGAATATAAATATTTAGCAACACGAAATCACCACTATCGGAATCGAAGGACGGTGCCTGAGCCTGTTGAGTTTACGAAATCCCGAATTATCGGGGTCGAAGGACGGTGCCTGAGCTTAGTTTACCCCCTTTTTTTTTGGGGGGGGGTCGAAGGACGGTGCCTGAGCTTGTTGAGTTTACGAAATCCCGAATTATCGGGGTCGAAGGCACAAACCATACAAAATAAAAAAAAGGACACACAATGCACGACCAAAATAAAATATATGCCACAACCATTCTCGGAATCCGGCACAAAGGCAAAGCGGCCCTGGCCGGAGACGGGCAGGTTACCCTCGGCAACACGGTAATGAAGCACTCGGCCCTTAAAATCCGCCGCCTTTATAACGACACTATTCTGGCCGGATTCGCCGGCGCCGCCGCTGACGCCTTTACCCTGTTTGAACGGTTCGAAGAAAAGTTGGAACGTTATTCCGGCAATTTAGCCCGTTCGGCAGTTGAACTGGCGAAAGACTGGCGCTCCGACAAATATCTGCGTCGTCTAGAGGCCCTGCTGGTGGTTCTGGACAAAAAAAATACCTTTATCATTTCCGGCACCGGTGATATCATTGAGCCGGATGACGATATTGCAGCAGTTGGTTCCGGTGGTTCTTATGCCCTGGCCGCGGCCCGCAGCCTGGTGAAATATTCCGATTTGGACGCCGAACACATCGCCCGCGAAGCCCTGGAAATTGCAGCCGGTATTTGTATTTATACCAACACCAATATTAATGTGGATGTACTATAAATTCCATTATCTAATTTTTAAACGCAAAGTAAACTAGAGCCGCAAACGTTTAAATTAAAAATGCTCCATTAAGTATTGGATATAAAAAGACCGGTTACAGAATTATCAATCAGCAGCAGAGAATGTCCAAGGTCCATTTGTTGCTTTGCCTCTGCTAAAGGTTGGAATTTTTTTAAGGAGATATGGAAAAATACCGGTACGCCCTGCGGCCAAAATGAATAACTAATCATATCAAATTTTCGCCAGAAGTTTAAGGAGTTGTTTTAATGAAAATAGATCAGTTAACCCCAAGACAAATCGTTACAGAACTGGATAAATACATCATTGGGCAGGATAAAGCTAAAAAAATGGTGGCCATTGCCCTGCGTAACCGCTGGCGCCGCCAACAGGTGGAAGAGGATTTACGGGAAGAAATAATTCCCAATAATATTATTCTAATCGGCCCCACCGGAGTCGGTAAAACAGAAATTTCACGCCGCCTGGCAAAACTTTCCAACGCCCCTTTTGTTAAAGTGGAAGCCTCAAAATTTACCGAAGTGGGCTATGTGGGCCGTGATGTGGAATCCATTATTCGGGATCTATTGGAAATAAGCGTACAGATGGTGCGGGAAGAAAAAACCATCGCTGTGGAAGGCAAAGCGCACGATCATGCCATCGAACGCATGCTTGACACACTACTCCCGCCCATTACCGCAAAGCCGAAACCGGTAGGTGAAATGGGGGAAGGAGATTCACTGGAATTAAGCCATCAGCGTACCCGCGAAAAATTACGCGCTCAGCTCCTCGAAGGGAAATTAAACGATCGCCCTGTTGAGATCGACGTTCCGGCCGACAATACCCCAATGATGCAGATATTCTCCCCAATGGGTATCGAAGAAATGGGCCTGAACATTCAGGAGATGTTTGGCGGAATGATGCCAAAAAAAATAAAAAAACGCAAAACCACGGTCGCCGAAGCTTTAAAAATATTTACGCAGCAGGAAGCGCAGAAACTCATCGATATGGAAGAAGTTATCCGCACAGCCGTGGCCCGCGCGCAGAATTCGGGAATCGTCTTTTTAGATGAAATCGATAAAATTGCCGGCGCTTCCAGCAAACACGGCCCCGATGTTTCCCGCGAAGGGGTGCAGCGCGATCTGCTGCCCGTGGTGGAAGGCACTTCCGTAGTAACCAAATATGGCATGGTTAAAACCGATCATATCCTATTTGTGGCCTCCGGCGCTTTTCACGTCAGTAAGCCGTCCGATTTAATTCCCGAACTTCAGGGACGTTTTCCGATCCGGGTAGAACTGAACAGCCTTTCGGAACAGGATTTTGTACAGATTCTCACGGAGCCAAAAAATGCGCTAATTGTTCAGTACAAAGCAATGCTCGCCACAGAGGGTGTAAAACTCAATTTTACGGAGGATGCTATTTCGGAAATTGCCCGTACCGCGGCCATGGTTAATACGCGCAGCGAAAATATCGGCGCCCGGCGTTTGCATACGATTATGTCTAATCTTTTAGAAGAAATTTTATTTGAAGTTCCGGAAAGCGCTGTTAAAACTTTAAAAGTGGATAAGAAAAAGGTACAGGAGACGCTGGCGTCGGTAGTTGAGGATGAAGATTTGAGCCGCTATATTTTATAGGGAGTGGCTTTTTATTTCAATATACCAACAATAACCATTTTTTGTTCTATTTTTTAGCCACGGATGCACAGCGATTAAACATGGATAAATTTTATTTTGTGTTTATTCACTGTGGATTGGTGGCTTTTTTTTAATCTGAATTAAACATTTTGACAAAATAAAAGGGGTTCCATGTTGATCCTTGTGGGTAACTAAGCTCAAAAGATCAATCGACCACAGATATACACTGATTGCTACTGATAAAAAAGAACAAATTTTATTAAAAAAAGTTTATATATAAGCCATTATTTTTGTTTGCCATTGATATTAGGTTACGTTGAGAATTTACTTTTTTGACTCACCCGGCTTTATTTCACTTTATTTAACAAGCTGTTAATAGAAGATTTATGCCGTACATTTCAATATTCATAACATATTCCTTACGATACTCTTTTTGCTTTTTAATGAGGTATCCGTGTTAATCGGTGCAAATCCGTGGCAGTCTTTTTAACTACTCGTCTATTAGTTCTGACACTAATTTTTTTTACCCACATAAAACAACATAGGCCCATAAAAGGATTGTTATTAAATATTCTTAATCACATCTTTTCAAAACAAAGATTTTGACTTGTCACGAGATTCATCTCGTGGTTCAAAGTTGAACAAAATCAGGGGCTTAAGTCCAGAATTATTTTGAACATGGGGCTAAAGCCCTTGATAATGCGGTTTTTTATCTTTCCACGAGATAAATCTCGTGGAATTCTGGCTTAACCATTTTAGTTCATTTGTTGTGGGGCTGTTATTCAAATCCGTTCAAAGTCTTATCTAACTTCAATAAAAGCAAAAATGATTTTTCAATTTTAATTAATTTTGAACAGCAATGCGCCTTAATCATTTATTAAAACAAACGCGCTGCGCACCGGCGGCGGCATTTCCGAATCGACTCCCCGCATCGCCTTCCAGGTAATCTCATTAAATTCGATATCCGGAATGGCGTCTTCCCGGGTCAGATTCATCTCTTCACAACGAGCGGCGCCATAAGCGGTTCCGTCGTTTAATTCATTTAAGTCCACCCCAGGCATAAGCGCTGAAAATGTTTTCTGAACCGGTTTATCCGAAATCGCAGGCAGAAGTGGAGTGGCCGACAAATCAAATTGCGTCATCGGTTGTAAACCAAACACCAGTTCAATTGTTTTTAATACACTGCTCGAAGAATACAGGGTGTGATCGACGAAACCGTGTTTCACATAAGGTCCGGCAGCTAGCAGAACCGAACGATGCGCATCCACATGATCCGAGCCATTTTGTGCATCATCCTCTATAACTAAAATCAGGCTGGATTTCCAATAGGGGCTCTTTGATATGGCTTCCACAATGAGTCCCAAAGCATAGTCATTATCGGCTGTCATTGCTTTAACGGTTGGTCTTCCCTTCTTAGTACCGGCATTGTGATCATTCGGGAGACGCATTAAAATAAATTCCGGTAAGGAATCGCCCGCCACATATTTATCAAACTCTTCTTTCCAAATTTCATAGCGGCGTACATCCGTAATATTTAAATCAAAACAGGGAAATGTTGTGCTGGTATAGGGCCTTAAATAGGCATCGTTTGCCCGGTAAAAGCCGGGATGATTTTTATCATGCCAGGCATACTCACCGTAATTTCGGAAGCCAAGTCCCTTTTCTAAAATACCATCCCAAATATATCCCGAAGCCGGTGCGGCAATGGGCGTGCCCCCCTCATAGTCATAAGAGCCGCCACGCTCCCCGTACAGCTCCGGCCAGGTCTTTTCCACATAATCACTGGCATAAGCCGCCATCGACCAGTTATGGCCGTCTGCGCTTACTTCGGCATCGGCATAAAAATTATCGAATAACGTAAATTGTTCCGCTATGGCATGAGCATTGGGTGTAATTTTCCGTGGAAAAAGGCAAAGAGATGAATCCCCATTTCCCTGCGGCAAATCTCCAAGGACCTGATCGTAGGTGCGATTTTCACGAATGATATAAAAAACATGTTTAATTTTAGTACTGCCCACTCCCCCATGCGCATCCGGAATAATATGCTGCAGTCCCTGCCATTCTGGCTTTCGCGAAAGATATGGGGTATTTTGATAGACCTGCCGTGAGTACTCCGCCAGAGTCTTAGTATTTGGAAAATCAATTTTCGATAAGACTCCTTTAAACAGCTCTCCGATATACTGACCGTATTTATTTTCCGTTTCATAACCGATTGTCGGTCCTTTAGGATTCGGCTGTGAGGCCAGTCCTTTACCGTTGGCAACTAAAATACGATTGGTTTTCTTCAAAAATTTTACGGCATCCGGGTACCAGCCGGTTGGAATAAACCCCATACTGCGGCTCTGGTTTCTGTCCGAAATATCAAACAGGGCTAAATTATTATTATCGGCATTGGCAATAATTAAAACCGATTCATCCTGGTTAAAAGCCAGCGCGTTGGGTGTGCTGCCGTATGGTTCATCTCCACTTAAAGAAGAGATGATGGTCTCTACCGTTTTTCCCTGAATTAAATCCACCGCCGAGGTGGAATTATGATTGGCATTCGCGACAAATAA
>JANTFQ010000148.1 GCA_024763405.1 Calditrichaceae bacterium | reverse complement strand
ATCTGCGCCAGCAAAAAAAGACAGCCCCGGCTAATAAGGCGCTGTCTGATTTTATCGCCCCGAAAGACACGGGAATTCCGGATTATCTCGGCGCTTTTGTTGTAACGGCAGGACACGGGACAGACGAGTTGATGGAACGCTATGCCGATGATCCGTATAGGGGCATAATGATAAAAGCCCTGGCCGACCGCCTGGCAGAAGGATTGGCAGAGCTCATTCACGAACAAGTGCGTAAAAAATGGTGGAGCTATGCCGCGGACGAAAACCTGAGTCCGGCCGAAATGATCAAAGAGCGTTACCGGGGCATTCGTCCGGCGCCCGGTTACCCGGCCTGCCCCGACCACAGCGAAAAAGAGATTCTTTTCTCCTTACTTGATGCACAGAACCAGACAGGAGTGAAATTAACCGAATCGTTTGCGATGCATCCTGCGGCTTCCGTTTCGGGGTTTTATTTTGCCCACCCACAGGCGCAGTATTTCGCCCTTGGTAAAATTGGCCATGATCAAATCGCCGATTATGCCCGGCGCAAAGGAATGAACATTAAAGAGACGGAACGCTGGCTGGCGCCGTATCTGGCGTATAAATAGAAGGTTTCTTGCTGCCACAGATTAAACACGGAGACGTTTGATTTGTTTTTTGTTTTCTAAAAACTCTGTGAGCGCTGTGGCATAAATTGGCGCTTTGATTTAACAGGGGTATTTTATTTTTACGAAGCCTTTAAGGCTTCGCAAAAGGAGTTGGTTTTTATTTAAGCAGAATCAGTTTAATTACCCGGTTTTCCTGGCCAAAGCGCAGACGGCACACATAAACCCCGGAGCTCAACGCACCGGCTGGTTCCCATACGACTACATCCGCGCTAACGGTTTGTTCTTTATCCACAAGCATTTTTACCCGTCTACCCTGTACATCAAAAATATCCATTTTTACGTGAATCGGTTTCTCTATCTCTGATGAAATACTATATCTGATTTTAACAGACTCTTTAAAAGGATTGGGGCCGGCAGAAATCGTCGTTAAAACTCTCGGCGGCATCGAAAGGGGAATATTTGCCGCGCTGAAATATTCCGTAACCGTATTAAAAAGGTCCTGCGCCCTGCTGTTGTTTCCTTCCAGCAATTCAAACGGGAACCCGGCAAAAATTAATTTAGCCGGCTGCGCCGAACTTCCGAATGTATTATAAAATGAAATCCCAGCGGTGCTGTCGTTTTGATAGATAAAAAAGGGTTGCGCACCGTTAATTCCGCGTAAGGCATCACAGGCCGGAATCCTGTCATAGGGAACCTTTATTTCACCCGGGTTATTGTTCGATGTGTCTGAAATTAATAAGGATGCGGAAGAATCTGCGAGTAGCGCCGTCTTCAAATAATCCCCGGCAAAAGCATCCTGCCCCGTTTCTTTTAATCCGCTCAGAATTTCAGAACCGCAGAGGAACAGGTTGCCGCCGTTTTCCAGATAGGCCGCAACGGCCTCCCGCTCTTTTGCTGAAAGACCGGAATCATCGCCCTTAAAATATAAAACATTTGGATAATTCCGCAAATCAACAAAACCCTGCTCCAGCGCCTCGGCGGAACAACTGACGAAGGTTTCATCCTGTTCCAGTAAAAACTCCGCGTAACGGGTTACAAAATCGTGCCGCTCGTTTTTCCAGTATCCGTCGCTACGGCTAAATCCGTCCACAATCAAAAACCGGCTGCCGTCAACACCGGGTTTATTTACATAGGTATTTGAAAAGGCGGAATAATTAGTTCGCGCCGCATCATCGTACGTTCTCAACTGCATATAAAAGGGATAGGCATAATTAAACCCGCTGCCCGAATAGCTGGTGTCCTGCGGGGCAATTGCCGAGGAAATGGAACTGTGCCTATTAAAACTATTTCCATCGAGGGAAAAATAAAAATCATACCCCGCTATATCATCCGCGCTGTTTTGTTTCCAGAAGAATTGAAAAGAACCGTCCGCCTCTCCGTTAAAAAATTTAATCCGTGGTTTTTCCGGGGCGATTTTATCTTCTTCCGCCATTTCAATATTTTGCCAGAATTCTCTGCGGTTGCCGCGGGTGTCTTCCGTATAAATTTTTATTTTATACTTTCCCGGAGCGTAGGCGGCCGTATTCAAATAATTGTTTTGCTGTACCTGGTTGGTCAGAATATAGTAATAAGTAGAGAGATCGCTGCCCGTAAAATACACGTTGTGCACATAAGAATTAGAAGGACGCACATCAAATTTATAGGGCGTATAGGGCGCGCTTTTCGCCTCCGTTCCACTGGAATCGAACACCTGGTAACCGGCAAGATAAATTCCGTTATTGGATCCATACGTACCATTATCGGTTTTATCGTATAAGCGCACCACCATATCCACCTTGCCGCTTATCTTATTGCCGGGGAATGCCGTGGTTGTTCCGTCAATATAAAATTTTACCGAGGCAACCGTAGGAAGGTAGGAATCTTCGAAGGGCGCAATGCCTTCGGGACGCAGCGGATTAATATAGTCCGGATAGTAACCGTCAATCAAGTGCACGTGGTTGGCATAATTGGTATGTCCGACCAGCTGCCCTTTTTGTACATAATCATTGACGTCCAATTCCGCCAGCGGGGTTACGTGCAGATAATTATAACGCCCCACGCGGATCCAGGCCGAATAGCCTTCGCGGGTGATACTGACCACGCTGCCCGCTTCGATAGCATAAACGTCTCCGCCGGAGCTCAGCGGAATATCGATGGCGTTATGAAAATGATCGATTTGATTGGTGCCGTCGGAAGAAGGGCGGTTTTCACAAAAGGTGGCGCTTACAAAATGCTGTTCGTTAAACGGTTTAATGGGCCACTGATATCCGGCCGAAAGCAGCCGGGTAAAAATTAAAAGCAGGGCGGTTGTCCGAATAAAATTTTTCATTTACCGTCCTCCAGACCCGGCACACGGTAAACGCCGAATCGGCCGCCAAGACTCCAGTTGCCCTGTTCATCCTGATAAATATTTCCCGGAATAAACGCCGCCTCCGGAATAACTGTTTGCCAAAGGTGGTAATTAAAACAATCGGTTTGATAAAAATGCGTGTCGCGATAAAACAATTTTCCGTCGACATATTCCGGTCGGCCTGAAAGCAGGGCGGCAAAACCATCCTTTGTTAAAACAGCGGAATCGAATATGCGTTCGGTTTCTTTTAGTTCCCACAGAATCTGTCCGTTTTTAATATTTATAAAACGGGCTTTGTTCTTCCCTGTGAGCAGGAGATGGTCTCCGTCGGCAAACAGCGCCCGGCGGTACTGGAAATTGCTTTCCCATAAAATTTTTTGGGCCTGGTCCAGGACAAACGTGCGTATCTGCCTTTTTCTGCTTTTATTGTTCGGGGAAGAAAGCACCATTAACACCGTGCGGCTGCCGTCAGCATTCATATCCATTTTTAATAGTTGTGTGTTTTTAAAAATGCGCGCGCTTACCAGCACTCCCTCTGGCGAAATGATAAACAAACGTGTTTCCCGGCGCGGATCGCCTTCCTGCTGTGGCTGACTAACGGCGGCGGTGATTTCTCCGCTGGTTTCATTCAGGTATGCCGCGTATGTGTTTTCATACGTAAAAACCGGATGGTCTATCAAAATCCGCTGCCAGAGCAGATCCCCCGTAAATGTTTTGGCCAACAGGCGGCCGCTTATATCCAGGCTAATAATCCGTTTCCTTTGAGCATCAATTAAAACTTTGGGCAGCGGAAGGTCCGAATCCCAGACCCGGGAAAAACGGGAGAGAACGCCGCCTGAAGAGTCGCGCAGAGAATAGTTAATTTTATTTGCCTGCGGGTTCTGAATTAGAAAAAATCCCTTTTCGGAATCTTCCGTCAAGATTTCCTGCGCTTTTAAAGAAACGGGCTTTCCGTTCTTCAGCCAAAAGGTTACCGGTCGCATCTGTTTTTCGGTTTTGCGATAGGCGAACTCCCTTTTATCGGAAGCAAATAATGAAACCGCTACGGCGAGAAATAAAAAGATTCTAATCATTTTCCCCTTCCGAATAAGAATGCAAAGCCAGTTCGGTTCCATCGAACCGGGCGTAGGTAAAATGGCCCAGCCAGTCGCCAAGATTGATATATAAATGCTCCCCCTTTTTATGCGTAAGCGGATTGTGACGGTGCCCCATTAAAACATAATCAAAGCCCTGCTCAAACTTTTTCTCGGCAAATTCGATATAGTCCGACTCGTCCCGGGTATCGTTCATCTGGTTGGTGTACTTGCGGCTGGACCCGGAGACAAAGCGGGCCAGCGGAATGCCGAGGTCGGGATGCAGCCAGCGAAAAATACGCTGGTTAAAACGGCTCCGTAAAATGCGCCGCAGAATACGGTAACCGGGATCATCCTTTGCCAGTCCGTCTCCGTGGAAAAGGAAAAACTTTTTGTCCTTCAGTTCAAACGTGTACGCATCCGACCAGGTTTTAATGCCCATTGTCTGATCAAAAAAAGTACCCAGGGCAAAATCGTGGTTCCCGGCGAGATAGTGGATTTCAACCCCGCTGTTTACAAGTTTTTTTAATTCATACAGGAGGGCAAAATGGCCCTTGGGAATGGTGTATTTGTATTCAAACCAAAAATCGAAAAAATCCCCAACGATGTATAAGTGGGTTGCTTTTTGCTCAATGGATTTAAAAAAGGAAATGATTTTATGATGCTTTTCATTTTCCCGGTCTTCGGCGGCACAGGATAAATGAGCATCGGATATGAAATAGGCGTTAATCATAAAACTTCCTGAATAAATGTGCTTTGATGAAAGTAACCATTTTGCATTTTTAAAGCAATTGCAACGCTCCGGATTGACAATATTGTTCGGATGGTGTATTATAAAAAACAGGAGGCAGGAGACTGGAGGCAGTGGTCAGTTTACAGTTTACTGTTTACAGCAATTAACGAGATTATAAAAGAAAAGAGGTGGTATGAAAAAAGCACTGGTTTTGTTAGCGCCGGGTTTTGAAGAAATTGAGGCGGTAACCATTATTGATATCTTGCGCCGGGGAGGAATTGAAGTTACCACCGCCGGATTAGAAAAGGATTTGATCCGGGGTTCGCACGATATTTTTATAAAAGCGGATGTTTATTATAACGATATTCGGGAAGAAGAATTTGATATTTTGATCCTTCCGGGCGGACAACCGGGCAGCACAAATCTTAAAAAAGATACTCGGGTTTTAAGCTGGATTAAAAGACGCTTTGAGGCCGGAAACGCATTGGCGGCCATCTGTGCCGCACCCACCGTTTTTCAGGTAGCCGGAATTTCGAAAGGATTAAAAATCACGAGTTATCCCACAGAAAAACCGGTTTTTACTGAAAGTATTTACAAGACCGATTCTGTGGTGAAAGATAAAAATGTGATGACCAGCCGCGGAGTGGGCACCGCCATCGCGTTTGCCCTGGAGTTAGTGTCCGAATTAAACAGCCCGCAAGCGGCCGCAGAAATTCGGGAGAAAATTCTATTTCACCCCTTTGACTATTAAGGTTCTCTCTCGTTTCAGGCTGTTGCAAAAAGACTTTCTAACCACTGAAGGCACAGAGTTCACAGAGAAAAAATATAAAAATCAAATGTTGAATTCTCAATCGTTTTATCTTACTCTCCTTCGTGTACTTCTTGGTAGAATAAACTGCAACACTCCGGTTTATGAGGGTAAATTTCTTGCTACGGATTTTCACAGATAAACGCAGATGTCCGTGCGATGCCCGGGAATCGGGGAGGCGTAATTTCCCCGAGACGACCACGTCGCTAATGCTCCTCGCCAAAAAATCACTTTTGGACAACGATGCCTTTAAGTGGTTCCAATTTGTCGGGAACAAAGTAATCCAACCAAAACAGCAGAGCGAAGGACATAATCCTTTCGTCCAGAACGTCCTTTTATCTCTGTGATTCTCCCAAACCTTTGTGGTTTAATTTTTCGTTTGTAATGGCTGGTAATCACCTGAAAAAATGAGCGGCCATAAACTTCACTCTGCCAGAAACCATCTGCGATTTATTGAATGTCAAAGAGCCGGACGCGTTTTTTAAGGTGCCTAACGGACCGGCTTCAGTT
>JANTFQ010000147.1 GCA_024763405.1 Calditrichaceae bacterium | reverse complement strand
GGATGAATGTTACCTACACCGTGGAAGGCCTGGAGCGCTACCCGGTAAACGTACGCTACAGCCGCGAGCTGCGCGACAATCTCAGCAGTATCAAACGTACCTTGATTTCCACTCCCACTGGAGCGCAAATTCCTCTTAGTTACGTGGCCGATATTTCCATCAGGAAGGGGCCTCCAGTCATTAAAAGCGAGAACGCCCGCCGCACGGCATGGCTTTATGTGGATCTGCGCGGCATCGATGTGGGCACATATGTGAAAAACGCCCGCAAAATAGTAGAAGAAAAAATCGATTTCCCCGAAGGCTACAGTCTGGTCTGGAGCGGGCAGTTCGAGTATATGGAACGGGCTCAAAAACGCCTGAATCTGGTAATTCCCATCACCCTGGTGATTATTTTCCTGCTGCTTTATTTCAATTTTAAAAATTTCAGCGAAAGTCTGATTGTGATGCTTTCCCTGCCCTTTGCCCTGGTAGGCGGCATTTGGTTTATGTATTTTCTGGATTACAATTTCAGCGTGGCCGTGGGGGTGGGTTTTATCGCCCTGGCCGGTCTGGCCGCGGAAACGGGCGTGGTAATGCTTGTTTATCTGGATAATGTTTTTAAGGACCGGATGATGAACGGCAACATGCACAGTATGAAAGATTTATACGATGGTATCATCGAAGGCGCCGTTGACCGGGTTCGTCCCAAGCTGATGACGGTTATGACGACGATGATTGGGCTGGTACCCATCCTTTGGGGAACCGGAGCCGGTTCACAGACGATGAAACGAATTGCCGCACCCATGGTGGGCGGAATGGTTTCTTCTACAGTCTTAACCCTGGTTGTAATTCCGGCCATTTATTATCTGTGGAAAAGCCGTGAAGTAAAACGGATTGCCGTTAAAATAGAAGAAAATCCACAGAAAGATTAAAAGGCTCGTTTTATACAAACAACATAACCTTCCAGGTTTTAAATCCTGGAAGGTATATTTAGCAATTGTGTTTTAAATTTATTCTCCTAAGTATTGCTTTGAACCGCAGCGCGCTGTTTAACGGGACAGGAATAAATATTCTCCTTAAATTATTTTCAGAAATAATTATGTTTTATCATTAGTGTCCGGTTAAATTTTGATGATCTAAAATTTATTAGAATTTCTTCAAAATAACCCTCTCCTTCCGCCAGCCGGCGGATTTCCCCTCCCTTCAAAAAAAAAGGAGGGGATTACCCTTCGACTTCGCTCAGGGTACAGAAGTGGGTTGGTTTTAATTTCCTATAAAATAGACATCGCTCTTCACATTAATAGCACTGACATTAATTGACTATTTCCAATTTTAAACCGGACAGTGATGATGATTTCTTAAAATAGATACCATGAATCAGGACAAGATTTATTACTGCCGGATTTGATACTTCCCGGTTGGGGCGGACAGGAAATTAAAAAACACCGTGTGAAAAAGAAATGCCGTATCGGTCTTATTTTGAGGATCCAAGATACGGTAGAAAACCGAATTAAAGGGCTGGACAGCCGTTCCAAATCTAGTCGGTATCTAAAACAGTGCGGATTTTTTCGGCCAGGGTCTCGATGGAAAAGGGCTTCTGGATAAAATTAGTGTCTTCGTTCAGCATGCCGTGCTGAACGATGCTTTCATCGGTATAACCGGACATAAAAAGCGTTTTAACCGATGGATACAGTGCCGTCATTTCTTTGGCCAGTTCGCCTCCGCTGCCCCCGGGCATCACCACATCGGTCAGCAGAAGATCGATTTTGCCTTTGTGTTCCCGGGCAGCCGCCAGCGCCTTTTCTCTGTTTTTGGCGGCAATAATACGATATCCGTATTCCGATAGTCCGGTAGTGACCAGCTCCCGTACAAATTCTTCATCTTCGGTAATTAAAACTGTTTCACTGCCGCTAAGAATTTTTTCCTGTCCCACGGACGAACTGTCGGGCAGATTCTCCTCTTTAACCTGAGGGAAATAAACCTTAAAGGTTGTTCCCAATCCCGGTTCGCTGTACACCCAAATACTGCCGCCGCTCTGTTTTACGATTCCATAAACGGTAGACAAGCCCAGGCCGGTCCCTTTGCCCTGCTCTTTAGTCGTATAAAAAGGTTCGAAAATATGTTCCTGGCTGTCTTTATCCATCCCAATACCGGTATCCGAAACGGCGATCATCACATACCAGCCGTCGGTTAATTCCCTGGAAGACTTTTTAAAGACATCTGTTAAACGGACATTCATCGTCTCGATGGTCAGTTTTCCCCCATCCGGCATGGCATCGCGGGCATTGACCACAAGATTGAGAATCACCTGCTCTATCTGACCGGGATCGGCTTTTATTTGACGGAGATTTTTTTCGTAGATTGCGATAAAATCGATATCCTCGCCAATCAGCCGGCGCAGCATTTTTTCCATATCCTTTAGCAAGCGGTTCACGCTGAGAATGACAGGCTGCATGATCTGTTTGCGGCTGAAGGCCAGCAACTGCCGGGTAAGAGAAGAGGCACGCTCCCCGGCCTGCTTAATTTGCTGAAGCGGTTCAAAGATGCTGTCTTTGCGATCACTCTTGGCGAGAAGCAATTCACTATAGCCGTTAATAACCGTCAGCAAATTGTTAAAATCATGGGCCACTCCGCCGGCTAACTGGCCGATGGCTTCCATCTTCTGTGATTGCCGGAACTGCTCTTCCAACTGCATTTTTTCGGAAATATCTTCCTGCAGGCTGAGAAAATGCGTAATCTTCCCATCATTATCAAAAATGGGACTGATCACCGCTTTTACCCAAAAAACAGAACCATCCTTTTTGGCATTTACAAAGGAGCCCGTCCAGACACGCCCCGCGGTGACCGTCGTCCATAAATCGGTATACACCTGGGGATCCGTTTTCAGAGATTTAAGGATGCGGGGATTTTGCCCAACCGCCTCTTTCGCGTTAAAACCGGTCACCTCCGTAAAAGCCGGGTTAACATATTCGATGGTCCCTTCCAAATCGGTAATAATAATGGCATTGGGACTCTGTTCCACGGCCCGGGACAGTTTACGGATATCTTCTTCGGCTTTTTTACGGGCGCTGATATCGCGGATGATACCCTGGGTTGCCCGCCCCCCTTTATAGTCGACATATGAAACGCTGGCTTCACAAATAATTCTGCTGCCGTTTTTGGAGAGAGCCGTAAATTCATACAGGGTATCTACCTTTTGGCCATGTTCCATACGCTCCATGCGCTTACGCAGATTTTCCAGGCTTTCCGGTGCAATTAGATCCAGAAAGTTAAACCCATTGCTCCTGCATTCTTCCAATGTATACCCGAACATTTTGGTGAAACGGCGGTTGATCAATTCAAATTTATTCTGATATAACAAGTAAATGGCGTCATTGGACTGCTCCACCAAATTCTGATAATGAGCCAAGGCCTGTTTGCGCTGCGTTATATCGTTGATAATGGAAATAAACGCTTTACGTTCATCGAGATCGGTGAGCATGGACGTGATTTCAACGATTATTTCCCGGCCCTGCAGGTTTATAAACCGCTGTTCCGAAGTTTCGAGCGGCTCTCCGGCAAAGCCCTGGGCAAAGCGCTCTTTAACCAGCTCAACAGAAGAGGGATGAATAAAATCCATAATATCCCGGCCCATAAAATCTTCCAGGTCTTTGGCCCCGGCCAGCTCGATCGCCCGGTCGTTTCCATAGTATATTTTCTGATCCAGATGTACCACAATGGCCATGGGGGCCGATTCCAGCAGGGTGCGAAAGCGCTGTTCGCTCTCCTTTAAGGCTTTTAACGCGGATTTTTTTTCTTCAACCAAATCTCTCTTTTTCAGCGCCGACAATACCGCCGGTCCTAATTTGCTGAGCTTTTCTTTGATCACATAATCCCAGGCGCCGGCCTTCATACACTCCACGGCGGTCAATTCATTCATTGAACCGGTTACAATAATAAAAGGCAGCTCCGCATCGGTTTCTATCACGATTTTCAGCGCTTCCATACCGGTGAACTGAGGCATCATGTAATCGGACAGAACGATGTCGGGTTTAAAGTCGGCCAGTTCGTGGCGCAGGGCCGCTTCGTCCTGAACCACGCGTACTTCAAACGGGAATCCGAGGCTTTTCAATTCTCTCTTGATTAATTCCACATCCGAAGATAAATCTTCAACCAACAGAAAACGAGTGGAGTTTTTCATAATGGGGGTCTCTTCTTTATTGAATTGAACCTGATCTGAGCGATTCTAAATGTTTATACTTGAACTGAATAGATTCCCCGTCGAAAGCCGGGCAGGCCGCCTTCGCGGGAATGACTTGTTTGAGTATATGGCATCCCTAACCTTCTGCCTATCAGGATTGCCCTTCCGGGAAAATGACGGTACAACCTGTCATCACGACCCCGGGCACTCGGGGGAAGTGATCCCTCCCGACGGATTGCTTCATCCCGATAAATCGGAATTCGCGGCGCAGGCTGTCCTTTTCGGGACAATGACGGAACCCGATATATTAATTTCCAGTTCCTAATTCCCAATCAGGCCATACTGTTATCCTGTCTAAGAACCGGGATCTCCTTTTTCAGATATCCAAATCCGGCGCCTGATTTAAGAGCAGCCAATACAAACCGAGATTGTGAACCGATTCGATAAACTGATCAAAGTCCACCGGTTTAACGAGATAGCTGTTCACACCTAATTTATAACTTTCGATGACATCGCTTTCTTCCCTGGACGAAGTCAGCACGACAACCGGAATGGGATGGGTTTTAGGATTGGCTTTTAATTCCTTTAACACCTCCAGCCCGCTGATTTTAGGCAGCTTAAGATCCAGCAGGATCACCTTCGGCTGTTTCGTCGGATTGCGACCGGCATAAGCGCCGCGGGCGAAAAAATAGTCCAGCGCCTGCTGGCCGTCCATCAAAACTTCTATTTTATTGGCAATATGGGATTTTTCCAATGCCCGCAGGGTCAGTTCCACATCCGCGGGATTATCTTCTACCAGTACGATATCGACTACATTTTCTACCATTTTCCGCCCTTTGATTCAGTGTTTTTTGAGTTATATGATTAAACGATGTTGAACACACATTTATCACTGCCCTTTTCTTTTTTGCCGGCATCCGCCCTGGCCGCTACCGGGTTGCATGAAAGAACATTGTCATTGAATAGTCCAGCAGTTGCCGGACGCCGAAGCAATCTTTTGAAAATATGGAAAGGATTGCTTCGGCGCTTCGCTTCTCGCAATGACATCCTCTTTTTATTCTTTCGACTGCTCCCGCTACATCGGGATTCGAAAGCATGGCCGGGCGTGATCTTGTATCATTTGTCTTTTTTCATTTTTCATTTGTCATTTGTCATTTGTCTCCTCCGGGCAGCGTAAAATAAAAGATGGCTCCTGTGCCTTCTTCCGCTTCGGCCCAAACCCGGCCGCCGTGGCGGTGAATAATACGCTCAACGATAGAGAGTCCGATACCGGTGCCGGGAAATTCCTCGCTGGAATGCAGACACTGGAATATCTGAAATAATTTGGAAGCATAGTGCATATTAAACCCGACGCCATTGTCTTTAATATAATAAACCGTTTCCTGCCCGTCAATGGAAAAGCCGACTTCAATTTCGGGTGTTTTTTCAGTGGAACTGAATTTTAGGGCATTGGCCAGTAAATTCATAAACACCTGGCGCAGCAGCGACGTATCCGCAAATGCCGGAGGCAGTTTCTGAACCCGGAAGCGTACTTTTCTGCGCTGGTCGGCGTCGGTCAGTTCGTGAAAAATGGAATCGGCCAGGTTGGCCATATCCACTTGCGAGCGAATGAGCGATTTACGGCTGACGCGAGAGAAATTCAATAAATCATCGATGAGCTGACCCATGCGCTGTGTATTGCCGCGTACCACGCCAATCAGACGCCGGGCTTCATCATCCAGTTTGCTGGCAAAATCTTCTTCGAGAATGCGCGAAAAGCCGTCGATGGCCCGCAGCGGGGCGCGTAAATCGTGCGAAACGGAATAGGAGAACGATTCCAGTTCCTTATTAGCCCGTTCCAGTTCCGCCGTGCGTTGGGCCACGCGCTGTTCCAGTTCGGCTT
>JANTFQ010000146.1 GCA_024763405.1 Calditrichaceae bacterium | reverse complement strand
ATAAATTATTCCCAATATAGTAAAAACACTTGTTACGATAGTTATAACTTTTCGTTTATTCCACAGCAGAGTTGTAATTTCCATTAGCTCTATATCGTTGGAGATTTGTTTGTTTTCTGTGACGTCTGTTTCCTTCATATCAATTTTACCTTAATCGTTTTAAAATATAAAATCTATTTCACCCGGTCCACAATCAGTATCACCGTAGCCACGCTGCTTAAAATTGCCGCCGCGTTGTAAATGCCAATTGTTACTACTTAATTAGCCAATAACCGCCTTTACGCCCACCTGTGCGCTCAATTTTTCCAGAGCTTTTTAATTTGCTAAAATATTCCCGCACGGTATAAAACCCGATACCTAACGCCTCAGAAATTTCTTGCTGCGTAGCCGCAGGATTATCTTTAATTAAGTCTAAAATTCTATCGCTTAAAGATTTTTTATGAGGGGTTTTATGAGGGGTTTTATGAGGGGTTTTATGAGGGGTCTTAAAAACCGTTACCATAAAACCATGCTGTTTAACCTCAAATTTTGGCGGAATTAAATTATAATCGTTAAAAGCCTTTAAAATACGTTGAATGCCGGATCCGTATTTTTCAATTAATCCGGCCTCTTTAAAAACAGAAGCAATCTGTTTGTTACGGATATTTGATATATAATTTCCGCTTAGTAATTTTTTTATGGATAAGTTTTCAGAAAGTTTGCCAGGATTAAAAAACTCAATGTATGTGTCAAAAATTTTTATTATTGAACCGGATGAATGCAAGTAATCTCTGTGGACAATCATATTTATTACAATTTCTCTAAGCGCTTCCAAAGGATAATCCCAGCGTTCTTCTCTTTGGGGTTCTCCTGTTATTATATAGGCTTTGTTTATATGTTTCTTTATAAAATCCATTACCAATAAAACTTCCTGTAATATATCAGTTCGGATTGTTATTGCGTCTTTAATGGTTGTCTTATCCGAAAATCTGCCGATTTCAATATCACTTATCAAGGTTTCATTTGCCGTGAAAAGTAAAAAACAGCCGTTACTGATAGTCTCGTTTTTTAATAATTCATATTTGCGTAAAACCGTAAACGGGTCATCCGTTATTTGCAGATTGTTTTTATTTACAAGTTCTATAAACCGATTCACTTTTTCTAATGAAATTTGTGCGAGGTTGTGTTCTTTATCCGGATAATAATCCCAACTTGTATTGAACGTTTTAAGATGTGTATCGGCAATTTCTGTAATGGTCATTTGGTGATTTGAATTTGAGACTCGTTTATAGTATCGTCCTTTAAAACTAATCGGTTTAATAGGATGCTCTGCAATAGTTATGATAACAACCTTTTTATTGTCTATTGAGATTTCTTGTATATCCGGGAACAGAGATGGGTAGGTCTGAAGCTTGATTTGGTTTAACCAATTTTGAAGGGTCTCTTTTTCTGTTGTAATTCCAGAGATTTTTTTAGAATCGGTTATACCCAGTAAAATAATTCCGCCCTGTGTATTGGCAAAAGCAACGCTGGTTTCAATTATTTCACGTCCGAAACTTCTTTTAAACTCAATATGTTCAGTTTCTCCATGATAAATAATTTTTTTTAATTCTTCCTGCGTCATTTAATTTTCCAGTATACATTAAAATATTTTGAAATACTTTTTTTATCTCACCCGGTCCACAATCAAAATCACCGTAGCCACGCTGCTTAAAATTGCCGCCGCGTCACGGATAGCCCCCGACCAGTCAATATCCTGATTTTCCGTGAACACCGGTACATATATGGTGCTGCCTGCCGTAATATCATCGGATAAATACTTCCAGAACAAAAAGCGTTTTAAATGCGCAGGACGCCCATTTGCCAGGCGAACGGTGATATTACTTTCGTCAGCCAGTTCCGTAAGGCCTCCGGCGGATTTAATGTAATAATCCAGTCCTTCGCCCTTTTCAAATAAAACGCTGCTGGGGAAATGAATTCCACCGACAATTTTTACCGTAGCCAGTTTCTCCGGAATCACAATACGGTCACCCGTTTCAAGAAAAATGTTCTGCGGATCGGACGGGTCATTAAAAATTTCTTTAAAATCAATACCAATTTGTCCAACTCCGCGGTTTTTACGAAAAAGCTGAGCGCCTTCGAGATAGGCGGTGGGCTTCAATCCCCCCGATCTATTAATCAAATCGGTTATCCGTTCTGTTTTGCTTTTAAGTGAATAGGTCCCGGGCAGGTTAACCTCGCCACTAATGCTGATATGCCGCTGCATTTCCCAGTCGCTGTTCGTACGTATAAAGACATCGTCATTCGCTTTAAGGAAAAACAGATCACCTGTGTTTGGTTCCAACTGTTTTGTGTAGTTCGAATCAATGTCCACATAAATAATCGTCGAAAGTTTATTGGAATCGCGATTTAAAGGATCCAGGCGGGATATTTCCGCCTGGCCGATTAGAGCGTTCCTAAGAAATCCGCCCGCGGAAAAAATCAGGTCTTTCAGCGTCATATCTTTTTTAAGTTCATATGTACCGGGATTTGTAATAGCACCGTAAATATGCACCGAATCTGCCGGGAAAAGTGTCTTGCGGGAAAGGATTTCGATATAATCTTCCGGAGCCAGTAAAAAATCCTGATCATTGTTTTTGAGGAATTCATTCAGATTTACCGACAACATCTGTTTCTTACGGTCGGGCAGCATACGGGTGATATGGACACGGTTCAGGTAAGCGTCGCCGCCAATACTATCAACCTGGCTGAATAAATCTTTTATGGTCATGCCGGGATAAAATTCAAAACGTGTTGGACCAAAAACAGGGCCGGAAATTTTAACGAAGTTTCGAATCTTCCGGTCAATAGCGCTCACCGTAACCCGGTCCCCGTCTAACAGCTTAAAGTTTCCCCGGTCCTCTTTATAATTAATGGAAAGTAATTGCCGCTTTTTATTGTCCGAATACCGTTCAACTGCGATATTTTCAATATAAGCATTCGCCTTAAAACCACCGGCAAAGCGAATCAGATCGCTCAGGTTTTCGTTTTTCGATAATTCATAAATGGCCGGTTTTGTCACTGCGCCGCTCAGATGGACCCGTTTTTTTACCGCTGGAACTACGATAACATCATAATTCTGAAGGCGCACATTGGCGTATTTTTCCCCTTTATTTAAAAAAGAATAGAAATCAAGAGAACGTAATTTTTTATTCTTGCGGACTAATGAAATATCCCTGAGTGAACCGTCCTTCTGAACACCGCCTGCATAAAAGAGCATATTAAAAGGGGAGGTCAGGGCAGGTACCGTAAAGACGCCCGGACTTTTTACATTGCCGACTACAAAGACGCGAATGGAGCGCAGTTTACCGATGGACAAATCTAAAAAAGCCTTGCCGTCGGACAGGGAAGAATAGGATTTACTCAGAACTTTACGCAGTTTTCGTTTGGCCTGTTTGATATTCAGACCGGTTAAAGTAAGAATTCCCACATTCTCAATATAGACCTGTCCTTCGCGGTCAATGGTTAACGTGTGGCGCAATTCCACTTCGCCCCAGATACTAATGACTATTTCATCTCCGGGTCCGAGCGGATATTCATTATCTACCGGTCCGTAAACTTCCGGTGAAAAATCTACCTTCGCATTCTGAAATACCGCATAGCCAAAATAGGGAAGCGTGGCCGGTTTTATTGTTTTAGGCGCAACCGGTTTAGCAACGGGAGGAAGCGGGTGAGAAAGCGTGTCTTTAAAAACTTTTAAAGATTTACCTTCCGCTTCCGGAGACACCGTTTTCTTCACTTCCGGTAATCCGTCTGTTTTTTCAAGCTGCTTTTTCAGCGCCTCGATTTTACGTAAATCATCAATGGTCTGCGCGTTTACGGCCGTTACAAAAAATAATGCCGGTAATAGAATGAATAAAAATCGTCTCATTTGTATTCCTGTATTTTTAAATTGCATATATGTCTTCAGCTATCAGCTATCAGCTATCAGTTTCCGTTTTTCAGTCTCCTGTCTCCGTTTAGCGGGGTCGAAGTCCAATTCCCGGTTTCCAGTCTGCGGTTTCCAGTCTCCGCTCATTGTTTGCCCGGGCACAGCTCCGCCACGTCACTCACAGAAGTGAAACCTTAAACATACCCATATATGCCGGAATTTTCAATTAATTCTGGCCAGATAAAGAAAAATGAAAGGCCAATTAAGTCGTGTAATTTAATCATAAAACAAATACCAAATGTGATACTGTTAACACATTTTTTAGGCTTTCAACTCTTACGTTCTCGTTTTTTGTAGAAAATCACAAATAATAAATAATTCCATATTTAAAATTTTGATTTTGGGTTTTCCGGCTTATCCGGGTCAGGGCAGTGCCAGGGACAAACGGAAATAATACGTTTGTGATTTTTCTCTGAAGCTATTAAACGCTTCGGCATATCCGGCGCCTAATCGCAGCAGGCTCTCACCAAAGGAAAGCTCCGCCCCGTAACTGTAAACCGTTTTATTGGTTTTGGCCTGAATCCGGGCATAATCAAAAAAGATCTGTGCCGTTACATTATTAACCGGCAGGGAAATGAGTTTGTAACCGGTTTTATCATCAATTAAATAAATGAATTCAGCCGAGTTCCAAAGTAAACCGTTTCCAGATATATCTTCCCGCAGTCCACGGATTGGCCGGGTAAATGTAAAATCTCTTGGTAGGTCAAATTCATAAAATCGATCCACCCCGCTGGTCTGGTAGGGCGGCATTTCCCCCGTTTGTTTCAGATAAAAACTGCGGTTTTTAAAACCGATATCTTCTCTGATAATATTGGAAGCGACGGTAAGCGATAGCTGTACGATGGAAAAATTATAGTGCGCGTCCAGTGATTTAGAGTAGCCGGCTCCCACGGCGAATTGCCGCTTGGGCAGTGCCGGATAATAACGGGAAGGAAGCAGGTACTGCACCTGAGCGAAAAGACCGGGCCCCTGCCAGACCGAAGATTTTATGCCCCTGCCGGGAGCACCGCTTTTATGATGTGTATAGGAAACGGTCGCGTCTAACCAGAAGCGCGGATTGCCCGCAATAAAATATTTTCGCTCCCAGGCGATGGAGGCCATATCCTGCTGCAAATGCAAATATTCATTCCCGTTAAAGCCGAAGATTACCGGTCCATGGTAAAAGGTAGACAGTAATTGGCCGTTCAATATTTTTAAGGTGTGCTGCAGCATTAAAAAGGATTTATCGTACTCCTTAAACATTAAAAATACGGCGGCCAGCGCCTGGCGCTGCAGGGCTTCCATCCAAATCGTTGCGCCGTAAATCCCCCAGCCGGAACCCGGTTCCTGTTCGGGCAGGATAAAGGATAAAATGTGTTCCAGTGGAAACTGTGGCATCCAAATGCGTTTGCGGGTTGTTTTTTGGGAATAAGAAAAGGCAGTATCCGGGGCCTGCGGTTTATGCTTTGTCCATGTTGCCAATTCCGGGTGGGGCAATGATATTTCCTTTGGGGCGTCCTGGTTTAACAAGGAATCTGTCGGCAAAATAAAAAAATGTTTTTCCCTCGAGGATCCCCAGTGTGCGGCAACTAATGTATTCTCCGCGTTTCCTTTTCCTTCTAAAAAATAGGGATAGCGGTCATCTAAAATAGAACGGAAACGGTGCGTGTTTAAATTATAAACCGCCAGCCCCGGATTCCCGTTTTGATAGCGGTTAAAAAAAAGCAGGGAATCGTTTAGAACCAGTGGATCGCGATCGTCGGTGCAGTCGCTGGTGAGCGCAGTTTCTTCCCCGCTGCGGATGAGAATTAAATCACGCCAACCATTGCTGCGCTGCACGCTCACAACAAAAGAACCGTCCTTTAAAATGATAAAAGAACCGATGGGCAGCGCTGTTTTATACAACACTTTCGCGGGTTCGCCGGCAGTGTAGCGGACAAGCCGGGATTCGGCAGGAGCGATTTCGGCCAGTATTAATTCATTATTGGCATTAATAGCGGCCGTCCGGGCGCGAACATTTACGGCGCTGCGCATTGTTTTATGTTTCTTAATATCATAAATAAACCAGTCGGTACTGATACTAAGCTGATCTTCCGCAGTACTAAAATGGTACCTGCAGTA
>JANTFQ010000145.1 GCA_024763405.1 Calditrichaceae bacterium | reverse complement strand
TTCGGGTTGCACCCGAAGTTATTCACGTATCACTGCTTCGCAGATAATGGGATATTAAAACAGTATCATACCCAATATAGGGATTTTGCATAACATAAAAAGCAAGATGTTTTATTGAAATTTGTGTATCCCTGTGAAAATCAACAGCATTCGATTTTATGCTTTTCCATTTTACCCACACAAAACGACATAGACCCAAAATTAATTCCTTCCCCTGCAAATCTTTTTCAATATAAAATCTTGCCACGGAGGGGTAACGCAATCCGCCGGATTGCGGATGAAAGACCAAACGATTTTATACGTTGCTTTGGGGATTGCTTCATCCCTCCGAGTACTCGGGAGAATGAAGCAATGACAGACTGGGTTTCTTTGTTATTTGATTGTTGCTTTTGTGATCTATTTGTTATCTGGCTCTTGTTCTTTGGAAATTATCTTCTGTGGTTTACCGCTCATTTTAGTCAAAAAAAAGGGGCGCCAGGCGCCCCATATTTTCTTTATTTCAGCAGAATAAGTTTTTTAGTCGCGTTATATTTCCCCGCCTTAAAATGGTAAAAGTAAACACCGCTGGAAAAATTCGAAGCATCCCAAACAATTTTATGGCTGCCAGGTGTCATCTTGTTTTTGTTGATGGCTGTAACCTTACGGCCCAGGGCATCAAAGATGGTAATGGAAATATCTGAGGTCTGTGGCAGATCAAATTTAATCGTTGTAGAAGGATTAAAAGGATTGGGGAAATTCTGATACAAGTTAAAGGAAACCGGCAGGGTCTCCCGATCATTGATTCCCGTTCCCGAAGGCTGCACTTCCAGATTATCAATCACCCAGCCCCAGCCGTTTGTATTGGCATCTGCAAACAAGCGGAAACGGATTACAATTTCATCATATGCTGAAAATTTATCATGCAGATTAATGCTGTGGTGCTTAAACATCGCCGGTTCAACGGCCGTACCATTATTATAAGCCCGAAGCCAGTTAAAGTCCGCCGAAGCATCATAGCCGGTTATCAGGGATTTCCAGGAATATCCGTTATCGTTGCTGCCTTCCACAATAACATAATCCCAAAACTCTTCATCGCCGAACACCGTTCCTGTTTCGCCGGGTTCCACCATGGCAATGTCATCGTATTCCAGAATGGCGTTCTGTTCCGCCACAATAATCGGTACCCGTAATAAGATATACTGATCCATAGCATCTTTATAGGGATGGCTGGAATGAACCGCTTTTCCTGTAAAACCCGATGCCGTCGAGATACTCAGGCCGTTATTCAGGAAATCATCGCTTTCTTTTTCAAAATCATTCAGATAAGTTACCTTTTTGGCAAGTAATGGAATCAGATCAACCGAATATTCCGGGCTGATATATTCCTGACCATTTTTATACGCTTTCACCTGAACGAGCGCTTCTGACTGCGTATCCACCGGAAGATGAATCACGATGCTTGTATCAAATGCCGCGGCGTTTTGGGCAATAAACACATTTCGTTCGCCGTTTACAAAAATAGCGCTGGAATCGTAAGCGGATGCAAACCGGTAAAGACCGCTGATAATCCCGCCCATGCCGCCGCCAAAATTGGAAACCCGGGGAGAAAGCGTAACCAGCGCTGGTTCATAACCGGCCAATTCCGGTAACTCTACCGTCCAGATGCCCCGGCCATGTGTGGCAACAACCACTTCGTTATTGACAATCTTCATATCATATACCGCAACCGCCGGCAGACCATTGTCCGCAAAATGCCAGGAAGCGCCGGCATCCGTTGTTTCAAACAGGCCGATTTCCGTACCGGCCCAGATGATATCCGTATTATAGGGCATAACAAGTAAACTCAGTACTGCCACATTTGGAAAACCCGTGGCGCTGTTCTGTTTTCCCGGAGCAAATCCGGAAATATCCGTCCAGGTATCACCGAGATTAGTGGTTTTTAAAATTTTCGGTGCATCGGCAAATGAGAACAGAGCGTAAGCCGTGTTTTTATCCACCGGGTCGGTTGCAAAACCCGAAAGGCGCCCCATGCTCACATTAGTATACACCCCTGCCGCCTTAAAACTCAGTCCGGCATCCGTCGAAACAAAAAGCGGACTACTATCCAGCATATTTCTTCCGGTCCACACTACCTGCGGGTCGGCCAGAGATATTTTAATTTGCGAATAACTGCTGGTACCATTCCAGCTTCCGGCAGGGGCGCTTTCCGGCGGCATGCGTGTCAGCCTGAAATCTTCCCCAAAATTATCTGTACGCCAAACCCCGCTTTTACCCACGGCAAAAACCAGGTCGGCATCCTGTTTGGAACCGGCCAGCTTGGTAAAAAACGGCGCATCGCCCCGTTCGATTTTTGGACCAATCCATTCCCAGTTTGCTCCTCCGTCACGGGTGATGTAAACACTGTTATATTGTGACGATTCCAGCATTTTATCGGGATCATTATAATTCCAAAGGGCTTCAAAGCCATCGCCGCTAGGCAAGTCATCCCAGGTACTGATGGCGCCGGGATTCGTATCGGAAAGGAACGAACCGTTATCTTGCGCACCGCCGATATACCGATCGGCACCGTTCATTTTATCAACCCCGTAGAACTGAGATGTGTTATATCCGGTATAAGTAGTCGTGAAAGAACCACTCAGATCATCGGAATATTGAACGCCACCATCATTTCCTATAATAAAACGAAACGTTCCGGCTCCGGCATCCAGCGGAACCAGAGTAATATTATGCTGATCCACATGGGTATTTTTCCCGTCACCACCATACACATTGGTTATTCTGGAAGTGGCAATTTTATAGTAATCCGTCGATTCATAATTGATACGCATAATCGATTCCGGCAGCGCATTGGGGTCCCAGGTTCCGCCGGAAGGCAGTTCCGGCCACATGGCCCAGATATTCTTATAGGTCATTCCCTGGGTTTGCGCAATATTGGGATCCGGTGCATCGGCATTATAAGGAACTGCATTTATGAACAAATATTCGCGGCCGATGGGGTCGGCGCGTTCAATTAAATTAAAGGCTCCGTCTTCTGCCCAATCGCGAAAACTAATCATCAGCTGACGGTTATTGGTCATATCCCAGGCTTCAAAGGGAACGTCTACGTAATCCTGGTAAGTATAATTCCATTCGGTGCCATAAAAGAAACGGTGCGCTTTCTGGCTTTTTCCCGGGCCAAAACGAATCTCGACCGTAGCAAAATCTGAATCCAGTAGATTATTATTGATTCCATGAAAATCCAGGCCGGTACCAAGACCGCCGCCGGCATATGGGCCGCCCCAGTTAACAAAGGTTAAAAAGGAGCTGGTGTTTTCAAAATCAATTCCGGTGACCGTACTTTTATTAATTGTCTCCGGTTTCACATCGATACGCCATAAATCGATTCCGCCCACATACACAACACTGTCGGCATAAGGATGTGCTGCGATAGTGTTGTCGTACCAGCCCTGGCCGCCCAGCCAATCCTGATTTTCACTGACATCATCACAAGGGTACCATTGCTCTCCACCGTCGAAAGTGACAAACAGAGTCGAACCGCTTTGGCCGCCTTCACCGCTGATAAAGAGATTGGCCGTATCAACCGGAGATATGGCCGCCTCCATCCGGTTCACACCGGCAACACCCTTTGAAGCGCTTTTCCAGGTCAGGCCGCCATCTACCGATTTTATAACCCCGACACTGTTTATAACCGCATACTGGGTATTAAAGCGCAGCGGATTGGAAAATAACTGCTCAATGGTACTCGAAGAGGTTTCATACACCTGTGTCCAGTCCGTTCCGCCATTGGTACTGCGGAATATCTTGGATGTGGGCGGTGTGCCACTTGTATTAAATCCCGGTGCCGTAGCAGCCAAAACAATGTTTTCATTGGCCGGATCCACAATCAGACGCATAATATTCTGAAAATCGGGATTTTCTGCCGTAGCCGAAAGCTGGTTCCAGGTAACACCGTGGTCACTGCTTTTCCAGATTCCGGAGCCGTCTATCTGATCGACATTGCCAAAACCTTCGCCGGTGCCGGCATAAATCACATCCGGATTTGCCGCGGACATGGCCAGTGTACTGGTGGCCATATTGGATATCTGAGGAGTCATTTCCATCCAGGACTGCCCGGCATTGGTAGTCTTCCAGACACCGCCGCCCACCGATCCGGCAAACCAGGTGTTATGACTTGCATCGGTCGGATCAACAATGATTCCGCGTGTTCTGCCGCTGATATTGCTGGGTCCGCGTTCTAACCAGTTTAGGGTGCTGCTTTTTTTTAAGGAGGACGCCTGCAATTCCTGAAGCGAGTTGACCTTTGCCGCTTTTAGTAATTCTTTTACTTTGTAATTCATTTTATACGAAGGTGCGCTTTCGCCGGCACGGGTCCGGATACCGGCGTTCCACTCGGCATATAAATTAGGACTGTCTTTTTTCTGAAAGCCTTTCACCCTTTTTTTACGTTCCGACATGGTTCCGGGTAATTTTTGCTTTTTTGCCAGAGCAATATTTTCGAGAACCGGTTTTTCTGCAACTAAAGCCAGTTTTGTATTTACAACCCGCACTTTATTCGTCTGCGGCATGGTAAACGGATACAGCAGCATTAAAGCCAACACTGCCAACGCGGCAAAAACCCATTTCTTTTTCATTAAAATCCCTTTCTGTCATTCATTTAAATAAGGTTTAAAACAATAAACCTCAGCAATTTAGTCCCTGTTGTTAAAAAAAGGTTGTTTGTATTTTTTTGCGGAAACAATATCATAAATATAGATGTTTTCTTTATCGTTCATATTTTCCCCGCCTTTAATGATTCCGGGAATTAAACGGATTTCCACGCGCGTATCGTCCAGCCATTTAACCATTCCACGCCCCAGACTTTCCGAATAGAGCATCTTCTCTTTTTGCAGATCGAAGATAAAAAAGGAAGACGCCTGTTCCTGTTTATTTTTTATTTTTTGCCCGGCAGGCAGGGGACTAATACAAAGAGCACTTGTTTTTGATCTGTTAAAAAGAATTTTATAATTGGTCTGGTATTGGGCCCGGGCAACTTTTATCAATTGGCTTTCGGCGGTTTTGGAGGGAATTTGAGAAGTAGAAGAACAGGAAAAGATGATGCTGATAATAAATAAAACAAAAAGTCTTCTCGGCACAAACACTCCTTCAACTTGTTTTCAGAGGTGCCAATATAGGGAGGATTGATAAAATAGCAAGAATTTTTTAGGCGGATTCTGTTTTGTGCAGGCTAACGGGCACAACCGGTGAACTATTTCATTTTAAACAGATATAGCTTTTGTTCGGAATCGCTGACAATGTAAATAATGCTGTCTGTTGTGCTGACGGCAATGCCTTCGGCTTTATCCACATCGATTTGGAAAGATTCCAGTTGATTTCCAAGAAGATCGCATTTTATAATCTTTCTCGATTCGTCACTGACCATCCACAGGAAAGCGCCCTCCGGCTCTGCGGCGATGCCGGAACAATCATTTACATAACGAATTGCTTTGGAATACAGAACGGAAGCGTTGGCGGAAATATCCATAAAAAGGGCCGGATTTTTTTCATTCAGCACAAACAAATGATCATTTTCCGGATTGGCGGCAATGCCTTCCAGGCCGCTGTTTTCATCATTATTTTCCACGGCTACTTTATAGCGCGCTAATGCATTGCCCAAAGTATCCAGCTGCACGATTTCCCGTTTGCGCTCTTCCGCTATCCACAGAGTACCGTCCGACGCCGACTGGCTGACCCCTTCGAGATCATCGCCCAGGTAAGGCAGAGTTTTAAGAAGCCGGCCGTCTAAACTGATTTGATACACTTTTGCCGTTTGATCGCTCACGGTCCACAAACTTTTACCGTTTATATGCAAACTTAAACCGGAGGGTTCCGGAACGCCGTCTAAACGGTAAGAGGCAATTTCCGTGAGATCGGAGGAATTGACCACAGGGCCATTTGTATCGTCAATGGAACAGCCCATTATCAACAGAAAAATCAATAGCGAACGTATAAAATGCATTTCTTATCCTAAAAAAATCCATTGTCTCTAAATTGAATCAATTCTGTTTGTGGATTTCTTTGTGCTTTTAAAAATGAATCTGCTGAATGAAAATGCTTCCACCATTTTTTAACCAATGATGGAAGCATTGACAATTTTCAATAATTAATTATTACTTGCTCCCGGCGTTGGCGTGTCGTCCACCTGCCAGTT
>JANTFQ010000144.1 GCA_024763405.1 Calditrichaceae bacterium | reverse complement strand
TGCTGCAGTTCCCGATGGTCATCGGCGGGGTGGTTCCCGTAATCAATATAGAAGGTATTGAAGCCGGGAAAGTAAAACTAAGCGCTCAGAATCTGGCGGATATTTTTCTCGGTAAAATCAAAAAATGGAATGACGCCGCTATCAAAGCATCCAACCCGGATATAAATCTTCCCGATTTGGATATTACCACTGTGCATCGCGCGGACGGTTCCGGCACTACCTGGATTTTCACCAACTACCTGGCCAAAGTTTCCGAAGAATGGAAAGAAAAAGTCGGTTTCGGGAAAGCCCCGGCCTGGCCGGAAGCCAATGCGGTTGCCGGTAAAGGTAACGAAGGCGTTGCGGTTTTTGTAAAAAAAGTAAACGGCGGTATCGGTTATGTGGAATATGCTTACGCACTGCAGAATAAAATGAACTATGTTTTGATGCAGAATCTGGACGGTAATTTCACAGCCCCGACTATCGAATCTTTCCAGGCAGCAGCAGCCAATGCCGACTGGTCTCATGCGCCCGGTTACTATCTCGTACTGACTAATCAGCCCGGCGCGCAGTCCTGGCCCATCACCGGCGCTTCTTTTATCTTGATGTATAAAGAGCAAAAAGACGCGAAAATGGCTAAACAAGTACTTTCCTTTTTTGACTGGAGCTACAAACACGGACAGGATTTAGCGGTTAAACTGCACTATGTGCCAATGCCCGAATCGGTTGTGGAAATGGTTGAAGGCAGTTGGAAAAACGACATTAGGGCCAACGGAAAATCTGTTTGGTAATTTAAGATTTTATTTAGCCGCGGATGAACACGAATTTGTACTGATAAAACAAAAGAAAAAATTATTTTATATCCGTGTTAATCTGTGAAAATCTGCGGCCAATTTTTTTATTTATAATGTTCTTAATTTATAAGGTTTTATAAAAGTAAATGACCTTTTTTCAGGAAACAAGCACTCAGAACCGTTCCGACACGGTTTTCAAATCCATCACCATAATCGGTGCGGGTATTATTCTACTCATTATGGGTGCGCTGTTTGTGCAGCTTATTATAAGTTCCGGACTTTCGCTTAAGGCATTTGGCTTTAACTTTTTAATCACAAATGTGTGGGACCCCATCCGCGAACAATTTGGCGCTGCATCCAGTATTTACGGCACATTGGTTTCCACATTTATCGCGATGCTGTTCGCCGTTCCCCTAAGCATTCTGATTGCGTTTTTCCTGGTAGAGCTCAGCCATCCCGGCATTGCCAAATGGATTAGCACCGGCATCGAGCTGCTTGCCGCCGTACCCAGTATCATTTACGGGATGTGGGGCTTATTCGTTTTTGCGCCCTTTATGGCCGAATATATTCAGCCCTTCCTAAAATCTGTTTTTGGTAATATTGGCCTGTTCGAGGGTCCGCCCATCGGCATCGGCATGCTCACCGCCGGCATTATCCTGGCCTTTATGGTTCTGCCTTTCATTACCGCCGTAGTACGTGATGTCTTTGCGATGGTACCGTCCGTGGTAAAGGAATCTGCCTACGGAATGGGTTCCACCACCTGGGAAACAGCACATAAAGTGACTATTCGCTACGGCATTCAGGGTATTATCGGGGCCGCCTTTTTAGGATTAGGACGGGCTATCGGGGAAACGATGGCGGTCACCTTTGTGATTGGCAACGCGCACCGGATTTCCGCTTCCCTGTTCGCACCGGCCAACAGCATCACCGCCACCCTGGCCAATGAATTTACCGAGGCGTCCGAACCCTTGTATTTAAGCACTCTAATAGAATTAGGCCTGGTATTATTCGTCGTTACTTTTTTAATCCAGGTTGCGGCACAATTATGGTTACGGCGGGTTAAAAAATCGATGGGCGCCCAATGAGAAAAAGACCGGCAAAATTCAGAAAAATGACCAACAGCCTGGTATCGGGGCTGGCCGTGTTTTCATCCCTTTTAGGCCTTTTTATTTTAGGCTGGATTCTTTATACGGTGCTGGTGCGCGGTATCGCCGCCTTTAGCTGGGAATTTTTCACCGAACTGCCCGCCCCACCGGGAATGGAAGGCGGCGGCCTGGCCAACGCAATGGCCGGTACACTAGTGCTCACCCTGCTGGCAACCGTAATTGGCGTTCCCATCGGCTTGTTAGGCGGAATCTATCTCAGTGAATTTGGTCAGCATTCAAAATTTGCGGAATGGGTGCGTTTTTTTAATAATATTTTAATGGGCACGCCATCCATTATTATCGGTGTTTTTATATATACTTTGCTGGTGGTTCCCCTCGGCCATTTTTCAGCCTATTCCGGGGCGGTCGCCCTGGCGGTGATGATGCTACCGGTCGTAGCCCGCACCACAGAAGATATGCTGCAATTAGTGCCAAACGCCCTGCGCGAAGCGGCGCTGGCAATGGGTACACCGCGCTGGAAAACCACTTTAAATGTTATTTTCCGGGCGGCAAAAACCGGATTGATTACCGGCGTTTTATTGTCCATCGCCCGTATCAGCGGAGAAACCGCGCCGTTGTTGTTTACAGCCTTGAACAGTCCCTACTGGTTCAGTAATTTAAGTGAACCCACGGCAAATTTAACGGTCACGATTTTCAACTACGCGATGTCACCTTACGCAGACTGGCAGCAAATGGCCTGGGGCGCATCCCTGCTCATTTCAGTTGGTGTGCTGTCGGTGACTTTGTTTACGCGGTTTGTGCTTTTAAGGGAAAAGAAGTAGTCTTGAGTTATTAGGTTAATAGGTTATTGGAAATTGGTAATTGGAAATAGAAAATGACAAGTGAATTACAAAAAGAAAAAGGCTGGATATCTGTCCGTAATCTCAATTTTTTTTATGGAAACCAGCAGGCCCTGTTCGACAATACCATCGAAATCGAGCCTAAAAAGGTAACCGCTATTATCGGTCCATCCGGCTGTGGAAAATCAACACACTTACGGGTTTATAACCGTATTTTCGAACTCTACCGCGACCAGCGGGCGGAAGGTGAAGTGCTTTTGGACGGCGAAAATATTTTAGCGGGAAAGCAGGATTTAATCGAACTGCGTAAAAAAGTGGGGATGATTTTTCAGAAGCCCACCCCTTTTCCGATGAGTGTGCACGATAATGTGGCCTATGGTCTAAAACTGCATTACAAACTTAATAAATCCGAAACCGCCGGGCGTATCGAAACCGCCTTGCAGCAGGCGGCGCTATGGGATGAGGTTAAAGATAAATTAGATAAACCGGGTACCGCGCTTTCCGGCGGCCAGCAGCAGCGTTTGTGTATCGCCCGCGCTTTGGCGGTGGAACCGGAAATTATTCTAATGGACGAACCGACTTCGGCTATCGACCCGGTGGCGACCGCTAAAATTGAGGATTTAATAGAAACCTTAAAAGGGAAATATACCATCGTCATTGTGACGCATAATATGCAGCAGGCAGCACGGATTTCGCAAAACACCGCCTTCTTTTTTGAAGGGCATATTGTGGAAATTGGCAAGACAAAAGAACTGTTTACACGGCCTAAAAAAGAACAGACCGAGAATTACATTACCGGAAGGTTTGGATAAACACCATTGATAATTATCAAAAATCAAACATCAAATTACAAGCAAATTCCAATACCAAATAATCAAACATTTTATATTTTGGGATTTGTAATTTATTTGAGATTTGTTTTTTGTTAATTGTGATTTACATTTCATTAAAATGAATTAAGTATCGGGACATTGTTATGACCTTACATTTTCAGCGCGAAGTGGACAAATTAAAAAAAATGATTTTAAGCGAGGCGACCTTCGTAGAAGAAAGCCTGAAAAAAGCACTACGCGCGCTTAAGGACGGCGACGCCAACCTGGCAATAGCGGTATACGAAGCAGATGCTAAAATAGACCAGATGGAAATTGACGTGGAAGAAGAGGCGTTAAAAATTTTAGCGCTGCATCAGCCGGTGGCCATTGACCTACGCTTTATCATTGCCGTCATTAAATTGAACAGCGACCTGGAACGCATCGGTGATTTAACGGCAAATATCGCACACCGTATTCCTTCCTTTGTCTCATTTCCCACGATTAATTTATCCGGCCGGATATTTAAAATGGCTGACCTGGCGGAAAGAATGGTGCGCGACGTGCTGAACGCTCTAATTGATATGAATGTTGAATTAGCTCAGGATGTGTGCGCCGTGGACGAAGAAGTGGACGCTCTGCACAAAGAGATGTTTGGCTACGTTCAAAATAAAATTCAAACAGATATGGAAAATATAGAATTTTATCTCTACCAATTAGGCATTTCCCGTCACCTGGAACGCATCGCCGACCACGCTACCAACATCGCCGAAGATGTGATGTATATGGTCAGCGGTAAAATAAGCAGGCATGGCGGATTATAATAGTTTTCTCTAAAAAAATTGTTTCAAAAATCGATTTACTGCCCGCCAATATGCACCGCTGTCCGGGAATTTGCTCCACAGCGCCCGCGACCCATGATTGCCTTTTGTATTGGGGATAAAAGATTGCTTTTGTTTTCCCGGAACTGCATCAAATGTTTTTTTCCAGCCCGGCGCTTCTTTCTTTTTTGATGTAATAAACAGCGGGCATTTTATGTGTCTGGCCGATTTACTGATAAAATGTGTACCAAGGCCGAAACGCTTAAAATATTCTCCGGGAGAAAAAGCCAGCACACCGTCGGCCAAATCAGGATAATCCCCGGCCAGTTTGATCACCAGCGCAGCGGAATAGGAACTGCCCCATAAAATGATTTTACTTTGCGGATATTTTGATTTTACATAAGCAACCGCCGCATTCATGTCCGGCAGCGCATCAAGATACTGAGTCGGCAGGCCTGCTTTTTCTGCCCGGCGATGTGTTACATTTACCACTCCGTTCACTTCGCCGCCGCTGCGCTGATCCACGGCCAGGCAGTTAAACCCCATTGCATTTAATTTAGGCGCCGTCTCCATATATTCTCCGCGGCTCCAGCCCGCCTGGTGAAACAGGATGATAAACGGCGCATCCTGCGAATTGGGCGCATACAAATCGGCTGTCACCAAAAGGCTGTCTGACGAAGGAAAAGTGACGGTTATTTTTTTTGCGGCCTCTGCCGGATTAATCCACAAAGCCAGCCAGAATAATAAAATAAATCCAGGCCGGGACAAATTTACGTGTTTTCTATTCATCTTCTTCTACTCCCCAGATCTTCCAGGTCTCAAAGACCTGGAAGATCTATTTTACTCCGCTAACAAAAAACTAATCTTATTGTATTCCTGTAAAACAGAATGATAAAATTTATATTCCTCTGCGCTGCCAAACCAATCCAGAACCTCTTCTTTTTTTAGATGCGATTTTTTTGCCGTCGCAATTTTACCATAAGAACTAAACGGCCAGTTTTTAAAATCATCAATTAAACCGTGAATCTGAGGATTGGCGTGAATGTAATAGGTCAGATTGATCAAGTATTTTTGATTTCCCACCAGGATACGTTTAAAATTTTTCTGAAACAGGCTGCCTATCCGATTTTCCTGTTTATTGATGGATTTGGCATATGCGTTAAAAAAATTAGAAAACTGTTTCGAGACGGTTCCAGATATACCTTCCGGGTTTTCAAAATCTGGAAGGTCTTCTTCATTTTTAATTTTTACCAGCAAATGAAAATGGTTCGGCAGGAGGCAGTAAGCAAAAGTATCCAGATAATCATTTAGATAGAAATCATACTTTCGTAGAAAGTAGATATAATTATCCTGTTTATAAAATAGATTTTCCCGGTTGTTACCCCGGTTAAAAATATGGTAGAAATTTCCCGGTTTTAGCGGATAGCTGGATTTATGCATCGCTTTGCCTGATAGCTCTGGCAGATTTTGTATTACAAAAATAGCCTTAAAGATGAATTTACATAAAAGTAGGAGTAATGTAAATTGAACAGACCCGGAAAGCGATACTACCGATTCCATTGCTTCGAACGATGGAATCGGTTCTTAGAAAATTTATCCAAAAGCCTGATCAACCGCCTTACAAATGATATGCCCGATTAAAATATGCATCTCCTGAACCCGCGCCGTGAAGGGCGACGGCACGACGATATTCAAGTCGCATTTCCCGGAAAATTCCCCGCCGTCTCTTCCGCTGAGTCCGATTGTTTTACAGTCTATTTTACCTGCCTGTTCGAACGCGTTCATTACATTTTGACTCTTGCCCGAAGTAGAGAGACCAATCAGTAAATCACCGGGAGCGGCCAGCGCTTCTACCTGGCGGCTGAAAATTTTTTCAAACCCGTAGTCATTGCCCACCGCGGTGAGTACAGAAGTATCGGTGGTCAA
>JANTFQ010000143.1 GCA_024763405.1 Calditrichaceae bacterium | reverse complement strand
GTGCTTTAGCGCGGGGTAATTTGGAAATCCCAAAAAAATAGGGGGCTTCAGCCCCCATTTTAGCAATTCTGATACCGTGAAAATTAAATAGTTAAAATCCTATTTTGGACATGTATGATTTCTGCATTATCCAGCTTAGGAGGTTCCTGAATATGTTTTTAAGGAATCGTCCCCGTTTTTTAAAGCTTTTTTTTATTCTTTTGTGGGTCAATGAAATCCCGTAAATCGAGCAATTTCATCAGGCGCTGGTTTACCTCATCCGGGAGCTCTTCAGGGCAGTCATTTTCTTGGCATAAAAGGACGGTTTTCTTAAGTGTATCATAATACACCTTGCAGGTCGGGCACTGGTTAATGTGCTCTAAAACTTCGCGGCAGGCGGGATCGTTAAAATCTTCGCCCATTAAATCGCAAATTTCTTTAATACGTTCTTTATGATCATTTAACATATTTCGAAATCACCCTTTCCTCAAAGTAGTCGGAAAGAATATCCCTTAAATATTGCCGCGCCCGCCGCAGACGAATTTTTACATTCTCTTCGGTGATATTTAAAATGGCGCTGGTCTCTTTTATAGACAAGCCTTCGATGTCGCGCAGGATAAAAACACTGCGGTAAATATCGGATAATTCATTTATGGCCGCGTCCAATTTCTTTTTGGTTTCCCGATCGAACAAATCCACGGACGGGTCCTGCGACCAGTCCACAAATACCCGGCTTTCCACACTTTCCTGAAAATCAGGGTCGTCCGAAATTTGTTGATAGACCAGTTTCTTTTTTCGTAAACGCATCAAGCTGGCATTGGTGGCAATGCGGTAAATCCATGTAAAAAAGCTGGAACGACCGTCGAAACTATGTAGCTTTTCGAGAACGGTAATAAATGTTTCCTGTAAAACATCTTCTGCCTCTTCCCGGTTTCTTAAAATACGCAGCGCGAGATTATAAATGCGCTCGCTATACGTATTCACCAGTTTTGAGAGCGCTTCTTTGTCTCCCTGCTTTGCCAGCTCTACTATTTTTTTTTCGTTCACTTAAATCGGTCTCTGTTCCTATGGATGAAAATTTGATTAAAAAGATACGCACGGGAAATATAAATTCTCAATAGTGTCCGGTTAAATGGTAACGATCTAAAATTTATTAGAATTTCTTCAAAATAACCCTCCCCTCCCGCCAGCCGGCGGATTTCCCCTCCCTTTCAAAAAAAAAGGGAGGAGATTACCCTTCGACTTCGCTCAGGGTACAGAAGTGGGTTGGTTTTAAATTCCTATAAAATAGACATCGCTCTTCACATTGATATCACTGACATAAATTGACTATTTCCAATTCTAATCGGACACTGTTGATAAATTCTCAAAGTGCAAAATGCCAAAACACAAGTAATCTTAAAAAAAAATCACAAACAATACACCTACTGTTGGAATTGCTGCTTTTTCTATCGCAGCATGCAAGGTGAATTAAAAACTGAAAACCGCAAGGATTCTCAGCCGGTTTCGCATAGCGCCCTGTTTTTCATACGTATCAAAAGAATATAAGTAATTTAAAAATTTCGGGCAAGACGCTAAAGCGATTCGTGTTTATAAGGTAAAATGTAAATGGAATCGGTAAACGGATTTACGTCGATATATACTTTTACACCATATACCTGCTGAATCAGTTCAAAGTTGAGAACTTCTTTCGGTGTTCCGTCGGCAAGGATTTCGCCATGATCCATTAAAATGATGCGATCGCAGAATTGAGCGGCCAGATTAATGTCGTGCGTGACCAGCAGGGTTGTTTTTGCACCGGCGGTGGTTAATTGTTTTAATTTTGACAGAATAAGCTGCTGGTGGCGTAAATCCAGTGCCGTGGTCGGCTCATCCAGAAGGAGCAGGTCGGAATCCTGGGCCAGGGCCGAGGCAATGACCGCCCGCTGTTTTTCACCCCCGCTCAACGCGCTGAAAGGACGGTTTTGAAGAATGCTAAGGTCCATATTTTCGATGGCCAGCCGTACGGCCTCGTTCGCGTTGTTATCTTCGGCAAATAATCCGTTCTGGTGTGGATACCGACCCATACGTATAATCTCTTTGACGCTGAAGGGAAAATTAGGGTCGATATTCTGCGGTACATAGGATGTTTTTAACGCTAATTTCCGGCGGTTTAAATCTTTTATATCCTGTCCTGCTATCTGAATGCTGCCCCGGTAGTTTTCCAGAAGGGCAGCCGCAAGACGGATAAGCGTACTCTTTCCGGCACCGTTGGGACCGATGATGCCGGTGAATTCACCACGCAGCAATTCAAAATTAATATTTTTTAAAACGGGAGTATCGGAGTAGGAAAAGAAGACATTTGAAACAGAAAGAACAGCAGGTTTATGCATAACTTTTTAGGAACCGGGTTTAAACAAAAACACCCTGCCCGAAAACCGGACAGGGTGTAAAATTAATAAAGTAAAATTATTTATCGCACTTGCTGTATCCGCAGCTGGGGTTAATACAAGTGTCGCAGCCGTTTTCACTTTTTAGGGTGCGTTCGTTACAATCGGGACAAATTTTAAATTGCGCATTCATTTGCGGTTCGGCGGCGGCGAGGGCTTCGGTTACCTGGGGAGCTAGTTCAACCGCTGTTTCTTCATCCCCAAAAACGCCGATTTCTTTAAAGAAGCGTTCCATAACATCTGCGATTTCGGAATAAAAGGAATGAATATATTTACCGTTTTTATGGTATCCGCCGTTGGGATCGTGAATGCTGCTCAGTTCTTCGAGAATAAAAGTCGGGTTGGCCGATTTACGGAAAATGGCAGAAATTAAACGGGTAAGTACCGCGTATTCCGCATTCTTTGTAAGGTCTTTACTATTGATGAAAATTTCGATGGGACGATTGCGACCGTTTTGTTGAATATATCCAAGGGTAACATAAACGCCCTGCTTTACAAAACCGGAACGCAGCTTGTACACCTTAGCGCTTACGGTCTCGGGACGGACGGCAATGTGATCGGTGATATGATCCAAAGGTTCTTCAACTTTTACTTCCTCGATTTCAAAATCAGCATTTTTAATTCTGATCATCCTTAACTTACTCCCTGTAAGACTTCAAATGGTTATTCACTTTTAGATTTTAAATAATGATATACGGTGGTTAGTTTTTCGTCCGGCGTTACAATAATGTCATCGCCTTTCAATGTAACTTCTTCCGCATCGTTTTCCAAAAGAATTTTATATAATTTATTTTTCATTTTCTGAAATTCTGTTTCTTCACCCTCTACCGAAAGAATTGGATAGCGGCTGCCGTCACGGTACACGGTAATGCCCTTTAACCCGCGCTTCCAGGCATTGAGATAGATGCTGGAGATAACTTCGGGCTCAATGGTTTCCGGAAGATTGACCGTAGAGGAAATACTGTGGTCCACATATTTTTGGCAGCGTCCCTGAATTTCAATCCGTTTATCCGCATCAATATGGTGTGCGGAGCGGAAAAAATGCGGGGGCAGGTAGCCGGTAAGTTCGGCTTCTGTCTGCGCGTTTTCAACCTGTTCATTCAGTTCGTGTAAATCCACATAGGCCTGAATGGTAGAATGAAATACCTTGTAAAATTTATTGCCCAGCGATTCGGTGCGGCGGGTATAAAAAAGAGCAAAGATGGGTTCCACACCGGAAGAAACGCCCACATAATTTTTAGTACCGTTTACAAAACTCAGTACAATGTTGCTGATGGAACCGGTGGGCGCGATGGCCAGAAGGGCAATATTACGCAGCCCATTTTCCTTGATCATCGCCTGTGTTTCCGTACTTAATGCCTCTTTAAAGAAAGGCCCTTGTGCATATTTTTCATAGTCAAAAATTGGGGATGGACCTTTTTCTGCGGATAGCTCTGCCGAGGCCTGGTAGGCGGTATCGGCGATGATGCGCATTGCTTTTTCCACCAGTTCAATGCCTTCCGGTGAATCGTAGCCAATACCCAGTTGGTTCAGCATATCTGCTGCGCCCATCGTACCCAGCCCTAATCTCCGTGTCTCTTTGGCGGCTTCCTTCTGTTTATCGAGGGGATTTAAAAGCTCATTCCAGCTAACCACATTATCGAGAAAACGGATGGCCGCTTTGGTTACGGATTTCATAGTCTCCCAGTCGATTTCGGCGCTCTTGGTAAACCCATTGCGTACCAGGCGGGAAAGATTGATGGAAGCTAAATTGCACGCGCCACCTTTTTCTAACGGCACTTCAGCACAGGGATTTGTGCAAGAGATGGGACGGCCAACATAATTGGAGGGGGAGTACTTACTCATCCGGCTCCAGAAAATAATTCCGGGTTCCGCAGTTTTATAATTCCCTTCGATAAAAGCATCCCAAATTTCACGCGCTTTAATTAAGCGACGAATTTCCCCGGTTGGCTCCGAACCGAAATAGAGCATAAAATCACCGCTGAACCGAACGGCCAAATCATAGGGCTCCGATTCTAACGGTAGCACCACGTCTCCATAAACGTCGCGGCGGGCCGGATCACGCAGGTCATTCTCGGTTAAGATCAATTCGAAATTTTTATAGAGAAAATCATTTAGAACGCTGATGTTTTCAAAGGCCTGCCAGTTTTCATACTCGTCGAGATTTTTGGCGGGAATGGCATAGGAATAATGATAACCCTGATCCTGTTTTGCTTCGTCTAATACGGTTTTGTTGAATTTTTTATAGATTAATATCTTATTTTTCCCGTGACGATTTTGTTCGTCTACCGCCTGCATAAATTCATCCGAAACTTTTATGCTGATGTTGGCAAAGCGGATCTGGGTATTTTCCATAACCTGCTTTTCGATCTCTTTTAATTCATCCGTATTGAATTTATCGGACCATTTAAGCTGCTCAATGATTTGCTTGGTTACCCAGTTGGGGATTTTTTTAACGCGGATAAATTCCAGAATGTCGGGATGTTTAACGTCGATGGTGAGCATCAGCGCACCGCGCCGGCCGCTCTGCCCAATAAGACCGGTTGTCAGGGAAAACAGGTCCATAAAAGAGACCGCGCCGGTGGAGCTGTCGGCAGCATTATGTACAATAGAATCCTTTGGACGCAAGGGTGAAACGTCAACGCCAATACCGCCGCCATAGGAATAGGTCCGGGCGCATTCATAAGCGGAATTGTAAATGGATTCGATATTGTCTTTCTCAATTTGAGTGACGAAACAATTGGAGAGTGTCTTTAAGCGAAAAAGATCGCCTGCACCGGCCAGCACCCGGCCGCCCGGAACAAAATAGCCCTGGTAGAGATATTCATAAAACTTAGTGGCCCACTCTTCGCCCTTTTTAGGATCGGTTTCAATGGCGCCGATAAATGCGGCCACACGGGTAAATAAATCTTCGGGGGAATGTTCCAATAAATTATTTTCAAGGTCTTTTACGAAATATTTTTTCTCGTAGATATTTTTAGCCAAATCGTTTCCGCCGAGGTAATTATTCTCGGGATGTACAGAAAGTTCGCGGCTGTTCTGTTTTTTACGCAACATTAAGTAGAGATTCTGGTAGGTTTTCAGATTTTTTTTACCGGTATGTTTGGTAAACTTGCCTTCGTATTTGAACATATCTAAAAACATTAAGTACATCCTTTTGCAGAAATGAACGCTATTCAGTTGTTTTGAATACAACGGCCTGTTAAATGGAGATATCGGACTGAATTGTTTTATCGAAGCAGTACTAATATCATTATAATTAACAAGTTAGACGTTGAAATATTGTATATGAACGTTGGTGATTGAAATCCAATTTAAGAAAATAATTACTGAGGTCAAGTATAATTTTCAGGATTCAATTCCTCTTCTTGCCGTAACTCCTTTTTGATAATAATGTTTAACCTCATTCATTTTTGTTACTAAATCTGCCAGGTCGTTAATCGGGTTCGGACAGTAACGTCCGGTAAGAATTAATTCAACTGTTTTCGGTTTCTTTTTACAAAACTGAAGGACTCTTTCGGTTGTAAAAAGTTTAAAATAAATGGAGACTAAAATTTCATCTAAAATAACCAGATCGAATGCTGTGCTGCACATTGCTTCTTCGGCTTCATCCAGACCTTTTTGCATTTCACGGATCAAATCATTGGAGGGCGGTTCTTTCTTAAAAACAAAATCGTCGGTACCGTAGCGCTTTAATGTAATATGAGATGAAAGATTTTGCAGCAGTTTTACTTCGCCGTAAGGGTAGTTTTTCATAAACTGCACAAAATAAACATTCAGGCCGCTCCCGGCAGCCCGAACCGCCTGACCAATGGCCGCAGTGGTTTTGCCTTTTCCGTTACCGGTGTACACCTGTATATAGCCTTGTTCTAGTTTCATA
>JANTFQ010000142.1 GCA_024763405.1 Calditrichaceae bacterium | reverse complement strand
GGGGGAATGTTCGGGCAGAGCCTGGGGCAAAGTAAACAGAAATTTCTCTTCCTGCCCGATTCACATACGGATTTCATTTTTTCGATCATCGGCGAAGAGTGGGGCTTTATCGGAACCACAGTAATTCTGATCGCCTTTATGATCATTTTCTACCGCGGTCTGGTTATTGCCCGTCGTGTTCCGGATCCATTTGGCAAATTTCTGGCGGTTGGTATTGTGCTGAATATTACGACTTATGCCTTAATCAACGCGGCGGTGGTTAGTATGCTGGTGCCGGCAACCGGTCTGCCCATGCCCTTTATCAGCTACGGTGGTTCTAACTTGCTTTTCCTGGGGGCCGCTATGGGAATTCTGTTGAATATTTCGCGTCAGATGACTCCGGCAGGAGCTAATTATGGGGATTTTAAACAGAACCGCGAACGCTATCTTAAAACAGTAATCGCGGTGGATTAAAAATATGAACACGCAGTTGCGGGTGGTTTTTGCCGGCGGCGGCACCGGAGGGCATGTCTTTCCGGCGCTTAATATGGCACGAGCCATTGAACAGGAGTGGAAAACTGAGTTTCTCTTTTTCGGGACGCAGCGCGGACTGGAAAACATCAAAGTCCCGGAGGCGGGATATCCGCTGGAATACATTCCGGCGGCAGGATTTCAGCGCCGCTTAACAACAAAAAATTTATCATTTCCGTGGAAGTTGTATCAAAGTATGCGCATCAGCAAAACAAAATTAAAAGAATTTAATCCGCATCTCGTAATTGGAACAGGCGGCTATGTAATGGGTCCGGTGCTCAAATCCGCTCAGAAGCTGGGAATTCCAACGGTCCTGCAGGAGCAAAACAGTTTCCCCGGTGTGACTACCAGGCTGCTGGCAAAAAAAGCCGATTTAATTTTTTTGGCGTATTCGGAGGCAAAAGAATTTTTGCAGACACAGGCTAAAATTCTGGTTACCGGCAATCCCATTCAGGTGGAGGCAATCGAAGAATCGGTAGAAGCGCTGCACCATGCGTTTCATCTGGAAGAGGGTAGAAAAGTGATTCTGGTGTTCGGGGGAAGTCAGGGCGCGGCCAGTATCAATAAGGCGCTTCAGGAAATGCTGCTCAGTGCCGGAATTCCGAAAGGCTATCAAATTTTATGGCAAACGGGCATGAACGAAATTGATAACGTGCGTTATTTTATCCACAAAAATAGTATAAAACATGTGCAGCCTTTCCCGTTTATCAACGGTATGCAGCGCGCATATGCCGTAGCCGATTTTGCCGTTTGCAGGGCCGGTGCCATGACTTTGTCAGAATTGATAGCAGCTGGTATGCCTTCAATCCTGGTGCCTTATCCGTATGCGGCCGGAGACCACCAGTTCAAAAATGCCCAGGCGCTGCAAAACCGGAAGGCGGCCGTTGTGGTAAAAGACGATGCGGATTTAAATGCAAATCTGAGCCGGGCGGTGCACGCATTGGCCGGGGATGAGCGCAAACGCAGAATGATGAGTTCCCGTTCTGCCGGAATGCATCACAGTGATACCTATGTTGAAATGATCAGCGCTATTAAACGGCTGTTAGAAGGAAATATCAATTGAAAACGCGCGCAATAAAATTCTATTTCATCGGCATCGGCGGGGCCGGGATGAGCGGCCTGGCTGAAATACTGATGGATATGGGACACCAGGTGAGCGGTTCCGATCGCGAGAAAACCGAAGTCACACGTTATCTCGAATCAAAAGGCGCTAAAATTTACGAGGGACACCGCGCCGAAAATGTAAACGCAGTTGATTTTTTAGTATTCAGTTCTGCTATTCCGGCGGACAACCCGGAAATGGAACGGGCGCGGATGTTGCATATCCCGCTAATCCGCCGGGCGGAAATGCTGGGGCAGTTATTTAACCGCAAGTTTGGAATCGGTATTGCCGGAACGCATGGGAAAACCAGCACTACCTCGATGTTGAGCAGTATTCTGCTTCAGGCCGAAATGGACCCGACCATCGTGGCCGGCGGACGTTTGCAAAACCTGATGACTAATGCCCGTCTCGGCGGAAGCGACTGGCTCGTGGCCGAAGCCGATGAGTATGATCGTTCCTTTTTGGCCTTGTTTCCGCGCATTGCGGTTATTACGTCACTGGAAGAAGATCATCTTGATATCTATGCAGATTTGAATGATCTGAAAAAAACTTTTTTGCAATTTGCTAATCAAACCGCCTTCGATGGGACGGTTATTTTATGCGCGGATGATGAAAATCTAAATCAAATCCGGCCGGAGATTAACAGCCTGACCATGACCTTTGGCTTGTCTGAGAAAGCGGATTTGAGCGCGAAAACAATTACGTATGACAAAGCGGCTTCATCCTGGGATTTATATTTGCACGGGGAGTTGCTGGGACACATAAAGTTACACGCGCCCGGTGCGCACAATGTCAAAAACGCGCTGGCCGCTGCTGCCGCCGCGCTGGAACTCGGTGTTTCCTTTGCAGATATTCAACGGGGGTTGGCGGAATTTAAAGGGGTTGGACGGCGGTTCGAAATTGTGGACACGGTGAATGATATTTTAATCGTGGATGATTATGCCCATCATCCTTCCGAAACAGAAGCGGCGCTTAATGCGGCACTAAACGGCTGGCAGCGACGGGTTATCGCGGTGTTTCAGCCGCATCTCTATTCGCGCACCCGGGATTTTTACGCGGAATTTGCTGCCGTTTTATCTAAGGCGGATACAACCGTGATCACCAACGTCTATCCGGCACGGGAGTTACCCCTTCCGGGCGTCAGCGGAAAAATGATTGCGGACGCGCTCGAGAATGAGCATCACTATGTAGAAAACAAAGGGCAGCTAGCACAAGAATTAAGCGATATAGTACGGCCCGGTGATTTGGTTTTGTTTATGGGCGCCGGAGATATTTGGAAAAGTTCAAGAGAATTAGCGACGCTTTTAAAGAAGGGTTAATTTTTACATTACTTAGAGTCTGTCCATAAAGTCAGAAAATAATGAGAATTTTTATGATTCTTTCTATTGTCATCAATACCTCATCCCCTAACCCCTTCTCCTACAAGGAGAAGGGGAACTTTCTTTTCTCCCTCTCCTTTCAGGAGAGGCTGGCCTGCCCCGATACTTCGGGAGGTGAGGTTTTAGACTACTTTAAAGACAAACACTACTTAAGAAGGAACCATCCTTTCAGATGACGGGAGCAGAAGATATTTTTTTAATGTAGGTATTTGAAAATAAAAAGACTAATTCTGAGCCCTCTGTGGCTTAAAAGAATAAACTGGAAAGAAATACAACAATATGGCAAAACGCTTAACAAAAAAGAGACGTAAATCTATTCGTGCCGGACTGACTTATCTTGCGGTATTAACCGTTCTGTCTTTTGCAGCCTATGGCTATAAATATATCAATTCCTATCTTCAGGATAACCTGGCTTCTTTTAAGTTGGTGGACATTGATATTAAGGGAAACCATATTTTATCCCGTACGGAAATTCTGGAATTATGCGGATTGCCGAAGGGGGAAACAAAACTGTTGTATTTACGCCCCTCGCAGGTTGTTAAGAATTTAATTAAATCGCCCTATATTAAATCTGCCGGTGCGGTACGCAGCTTGCCGGCCACACTAAGAATAGTGGTGGAAGAACGTAAACCGGTGGCTTTTATATATGGACGCGGATTGAATCTGATTGGCGAAGACGGGGTTTTAATGCCCGTTCCGAAAAATCACCTTAGCTGGAATTTACCTTTTATTACCGGCGTAAAGGAAGCGCTTGGCAGTCTGGGAGAAAAGACGCTTTCTAAAAAAGCGCTTTTGGGGACGGAGATATTGGTTTATATGCGCTGGATGCAGTCTCCTTTAAGTGAGGTCGTATCGGAAATTGATATGGGCCGTATAAATGATTTGCGGCTTAAATTAGTGCGGGGCGGTGCATCTGTACGGTTCAATAAAAAAAATTATCAGGAGAATCTGTTTTTGCTTTCCCAGTACTTTAAAAAATACTTAGACTGGAGCAGGCTGGCTGCTTACGATTATTTCGATGTACGCTATCAAGATCAGTTAATTGTAAAAGAAAAACGCGGATAAAAATTGCAAGAATTACGAAGTTAAAATAATGAATTGTGAAGCGTATTCATTAAAAAGTGATGTAATATGGTAGAAGCGGACCAGGAATACTTGTATCGCAATCAGCCAGATTGTACGGCTTTGCAAAATAAAAAATTAACCGTAAAGAACGGGACAAACGCAAGGAAAAAATAAAACAGAGGCGAAACATTCCCAAAAGGGCGTAGGCGCTAAAATACATAAACCCTTCTCTTTGGAGAAAACAGATGAATACAGATGAAATTATTGTCGGTCTGGATATCGGCACCACAAAAATTGCCGCGGTTGCAGGAAAAGTGGATGAATACGGAAATGTGAATATTGTGGGTGTAGGGCATGCGCCGTCCGACGGTTTGCGGCGTGGCGTTGTCATTAATATCGACGAAACCGTGCGCTCCATCAAGCGGGCGGTGGAGCAGGCCGAGCTCATGTGCGGTTATAAAATAACCAAGGTCTACGCGGGCATTGCCGGCGATCATATTCGTTCCATTAACAGTAAGGGCGTCATCGCTGTTAGCGGACGGGATAAAATAATCGACGAGGATGATGTGGAGCGGGTGATCAATGCGGCTAAAGCGATTGCTCTGCCCATGGATCGGGAGATTTTGCATGTACTGCCTCAGGAATATGTGGTGGATGATCAGGATGGCATTAAGAATCCGGTGCATATGGCCGGCACACGCTTAGAAGCGGAAGTGCATATTGTAACAGCTGCGGCTGCGTCTGCTCATAATATTGCCAACTGCATTCGTGAAGCGGGTTACGGTGTGGCAGATATTGTGCTGGAACCGTATGCGTCCAGCCTTTCAGTTTTAGATGCGGATGAACGTGAGCTGGGTGTTTGCATCGTCGATATTGGCGGTGGAACCACCGACATTGCGATGTTTTTCGACGGCAGTATTCGCCATACGGCGGTTTTGGGAATCGGCGGAAATCAGGTAACCAATGATCTGTCGCAGGGGCTGCATGCCGTTCACGAACAGGCGGAAGAATTGAAGAAAAAATATGGTGTGGCCATGCAGTCTCTGCTGGAAAAGGAAGAGCTTGTACGGGTTCCCGGAGTGGGAGGCCGGGCGCCGCGGGAGATTTCGCGAAGCGTACTCTCTGCCATTATTCAACCCCGAATGACCGAGCTTTTTCAAATTGCTCAACGAAAAATGAAGGAATCGAATGTTTACGATTCTATGGGCGCCGGTGTTGTGCTCACGGGCGGCGCTTCCCTGTTAAAAGGCATTACGGAACTGGCAGAGCAGGTAATGGGTATGCCGGTACGCATCGGATTACCCAAAGCGGGCGGCGGCCTGGTGGAGACCATTCAAAGTCCGGTTTATGCAACCGGAGTAGGTCTCATTTATTACGCGATGAAAGATACGGATCACTCAGAAAGTGAAGATTCCTTGTCGTTTGAATGGATAAAACAGCGTCTTAAAAATTTTGTGGATAATATTTTTGGATAATTTTTAAATAGAGATAATCTGCCGGATTTCAGGGCTTTGTCACCTGTATCCCGGTAAAAGCATTTGTTTTGTTAACAAAACGGGAGAATAAGATGATTCAATTCGATTCAGCGGCCGAACAGGCTGCAAAGATTAAAGTCGTCGGAGTGGGCGGTGCGGGAAGCAATGCCCTTAACGGTATGATCGAGGCCGGACTTTCCGGAGTGGAATTTATAGCCATTAATACCGATGCACAGGATTTGGAAATGAGTAAGGCTTCCAGCCGTATTCAAATCGGGAAAAATTTAACCAAGGGACTCGGCGCCGGAGCAAATCCGGAAGTTGGTTTGCATGCGATTGAAGAAGATAAAGAGCGCGTTATCGAAGTATTGAATGGCGCGGATATGGTTTTTGTCACCTGCGGAATGGGTGGCGGAACCGGAACCGGCGCGGCTCCTATCGTGGCGGAAATTGCCAAGGATTTAGGTGCACTGACGGTGGCAATTACCACTCTTCCTTTTATGTTCGAAGGGCCTGTTCGTAAACGGAATTCACAGAAAGGAATCGAGGCCCTGCGCGACCGGGTAGACACCTTACTGGTAATTCCCAATGATCGTATTTTTTCTATCATTGAAAAAAACACACCGGTAATTTCCGCTTTTAAAGTGGCCGACTCTATTTTATTGGAAGCTACGCGCAGTATTTCGGATTTAATCAATGTACACGGTTATATCAATCTGGATTTTGCCGATATTCGCACCATTATGGCCGGCATGGGCGACGCATTGATGGGCAGTGGTTCCGGCGTCGG
>JANTFQ010000141.1 GCA_024763405.1 Calditrichaceae bacterium | reverse complement strand
AAGGATACTCCCGGGTGGAACGGAATAAAATGGATTTACCGTCGGGGTACCAGTCCAGTACCATATCCTGAGCCGGATGGTAGGTAAGCCGTTTGGGCGTGCTGCCGTTTACATCCATCACGTAAACATCCGAGCCACCGTCATAATTGGCGGTAAAGGCCAGCTTACTGCCATCGGGGCTGAATTTGGCAAACACTTCGCCGCCGTCGGAACGAGTGATGCGATGGGCTGTTCCGCCGTTAATGGAAACCAGCCATAAATCGCCTTCGTAGGTAAAAACGATGTTCTCATTCGAAGCGTCAGCATAGCGCATCAAATGCGACTCGGCCATGGCGCTGCTCAGAAATAGAAATGAAAGCAGGATAAATAAAATGGACCTGTTCATAAAAGACTCCTTCTCTGTTAATTTATTTTGAACACGGGAATGTACATAAATTTCGGAATTGAAACCAGCGTAACGAACAGTTTTACGGCTCAGTATTAGAAATGTTTCAGATTTTCCTTTTTTATTGAGCCCTGTTAAATTGTGCAGGGAAACTGGACTCCGGCAAGCAGAAAACAAGCAACACTGTTCTTAAAAATATCCATTCTGAGAACTGATACCTGATAGCTGAGGGCTGATGACTGAGAGCTGATAGCTGATAGCTGATATATTCTCAGTCATTCACCAAGACCAGTCACGATAGAATCTTTTTATTTTACGATGAACAAAAAATTGTTTATTTTAGCTGTGATTTGTTTTATGTCATCGCCGGAGAATCCGGTTTAAGCGATTTTATCAAAAATGTAAAGGCAGATAAATGGCGCAATCCATTTCGTTTTTATTAGACGGAAAAATCCAGACCATTGATTTTTCCCGTCAGACCAAACTAAAACAAACCACCACTGTTTTACAGTATCTGCGCGGGTTGCCCAATCACCACGGCGTAAAGGAGGGCTGCGCCGAAGGAGACTGCGGAGCCTGTACCGTGGTTCTGGCAGAAGCGCTTCCCGATGGCGGCCTTTCGTATAGAGCGGTGAATTCATGTCTGTTGTTTTTACCGAAGCTGCACGGCAAACAACTGATAACCGTGGAAAATCTTCAGGACAACGACGGACATCTGCATCCGGTTCAAAAATCCCTTGCCGAAAATAACGGTTCGCAGTGTGGATTCTGTACGCCGGGTATTGTGATGTCACTCTTTGGACACTACAAAAGCGGCGCCTCCGCAGAACGGGATGAAATCGAAGATACGTTAAGCGGTAATCTCTGTCGCTGCACCGGTTACCAGCCCATTTTGGAGAGCGCACAATTAGTGCTGAAAGATGTACAGAGTGATCATTTTTCTACGGAACAGGAAGCAACCTGGTCCATCCTGAATTCAATATCCGGGGAATCACTCACCTTAAAAACAGATTCTCAAATTTATCATCTGCCGGCCACTTTGGACGAATTGCTTAAGCTGCGCGCAAAATATCCTCAGGCTCTGCTCATAAACGGTTCTACCGATGCGGCCCTGCGCGTGACCAAAAATCACGAATTACTGCCGGCCATTATCGACAGTTCCAATGTACAGGAACTGAAAGAAGTACAGACTTCAGGGAAAAAAATACGCATTGGCGGCGGCGTTTCCGTCAATGCCCTAATGGAATTAACAAAAGATGATTTCCCGGCAATCGCTAAAATGTGTAAAACTTTTGGTTCCAAACAGATCCGTCATCTGGCCACGGTGGGCGGCAATTTGGGCAGCGCTTCACCCATCGGTGATCTGGCCCCGGTATTTTTAGCCTGTGACGCCCGCATTATCGTGCAGTCAGCAAAAGGCATTCGCAAAATCAGAATGAATGATTTTATCACCGGATACCGGCAAACAGCCCTGCGTCCGGATGAAGTCATTCTGTCCGTGGAACTGCCTAAAACGGATGCCTCTGTCTTGACAGGCGCTTATAAAATTTCCAAGCGCCACGATTTGGACATTGCCACGGTCAGCGCCGGATTCCGGGTAGAACTGGACGGAGAAGGTTTAATTAAAAACTGTATTGCAGCCTATGGCGGAATGGCAGCGGTGACTTCCCGGGCCGAAAAAGCAGAGTCTTTTTTAATTGGAAAGAAATGGGAAAAGAAAACGGTGGAAAAGACGCTTCCGTTGATTCGGGAATCGTTTACGCCTATTTCAGACGCCCGCTCCGGTGCGGAATACCGTAGTCTGGCCGCCGGAAATTTACTGTTAAAATTTTATAATGATACACGGGTTTAAATGAATTTTATTCTGATGATAGTATCATATGATACTATCAGTTTTTATAAAAATTAAATTGAGAAAAATATGAAGCCTTTCAATATGCACCAGAGCGCTTACAAACATGTGAGCGGCGCCTCCGTTTACGTGGACGATATTGCGGTTCAGGATCAACTGTTAACGGGTTATGTGTTTTACAGTCCGCATGCCCATGCAAAAATAGTTTCTTTTGATCTTGCAAAGGCCCGGGCCCTGCCGGGTGTGCATGCGGTTTTAAGCGCCGTCGATATCCCCGGTGAAAATAATCTGGGACCCATTGTACACGACGAACCCTGCCTCGCGGGAAAAGAGGTGAATTTTATCGGTCAGGCCATTTTTCTGATTGCCGCCGAAAATGAAGAAATCGCCCGCGCTGCCGCCGGGTTGATCCAAATTGAATATGAGATGCTTCCTGCCCTGGTTACGCTGGAGCAAGCGATGGCGGCAAATAGCTTAATGGGACCGGAACGAAAAATACAACGAGGCGATGCAGATAAAGCGCTTGCGGAGGCTCCCCATAAAATTAAAGGCCGTTTTACAACCGGCGCTCAGGAACACTGGTACTTGGAAACACAAACCGCGCTTTGTCTACCCGGTGAGGACGATGAATTGTTTATTCACAGTTCCACCCAGAACCCGTCCGAAGTACAAACCATCATTGCCGAAGTATTGAAAATAACCCGCAACGCCGTTACCGTGGAAACCCGGCGCATGGGCGGGGCCTTCGGAGGCAAAGAAACGCAGGCGCACCATGTGGCTGCCTGGGCGGCGCTGCTGGCCCAAAAGACAAAACGTCCGGTAAAAATCCGTTTATTTCGCGATGACGATCAAAAAATGACCGGTAAGCGTCACCCGTTTATTATTGATTACGAAACAGGCTTTGATAAGCAAGGCAAACTTCTTGCCTTAAAAGTGCTGCAGAATGCCGATGGCGGCGCTGCTACCGATCTTTCCTTTGCCATTCTGGAACGGGCTATGTTTCACGCGGATAATGCCTACTATATTCCAAATGTTTCTATAACCGGGCGGGTCTGGAAAACGAATCTTCCCTCCAATACCGCCTTCAGGGGATTCGGTGGGCCGCAGGGCATTGCCGCCATGGAAGACATTGTGGATCGCATTGCCCGTTTTCTTAAAAGAGACGCCGCCGAAATCCGCAAGATTAATTTTTATAAAAGGGATGAAAATAACATTGCACCTTACGGGCAGGAGATTACCAATAATAATCTGCAAAGAATATACGATCGCCTGATGGAATCCTCCGGCTATTTTGAACAGCGCAGCGAAATTAACCAGTTCAACGAACAGCATGAATTTGAAAAGCAGGGACTGGCCCTGATGCCGGTGAAATTCGGTATTTCTTTTACGACTTCTTTTCTAAATCAGGCCGGGGCGCTGGTAAATGTGTACCAGGACGGTACCGTTTTAGTGAATCACGGCGGAACCGAAATGGGGCAGGGTCTGCATACGAAAATACGTCAGATTGCTGCATTGGAATTTGGAATCCCCCTGGAAAACATAATTGTAAGCGCGACCAACACATCCAAAGTGCCCAACACCTCCGCAACCGCCGCTTCTTCCGGAACGGATTTAAACGGTATGGCGGTAAAGAATGCCGTCGAGCGTCTTAAATTCCGCATTGCCTTTCAGTTGGCCCAGCATTTTAATGAAAAATACGGCGTGGAAAGTACCCTGGACAGCCACGTGATGTTTAAAAACGGCACCGTTTTTGACGCCACCGATTCGGCACGTTCGGTTTCATTTAAAGAGGCGGTTCAAATCTGTTATTTGCGGCAGTTGCCCTTAAGCTCCACAGGGTTCTACCGCACACCGGACATTTATTTTGATCGTGAAAAAGGCCAGGGACATCCCTTTTATTATTTTGCGTACGGAATGGCGGTTTCGAAAGTGGAAGTGGATATGTTAACCGGAAATCATAAATTATTACGAACCGATATTTTGCACGATGTGGGCGATTCCATCAATCCGGATATTGATTTGGGACAGATTCAGGGAGGATTTGTACAGGGTCTGGGCTGGTGCACCATGGAAGAGTGTAAATGGGACACGAATGGTAACCTTTTAAATCATTCGCCCGATACCTATAAAATCCCCACTATTCGGGATATTCCGAAGGATTTCCGGGTGGCTCTGCTGGAAGATGTGCCCAATCCCGGTACCATCCGCCAAAGTAAAGCCGTGGGTGAACCGCCGTTTATGCTGGGTTTGTCCGTCTGGCTGGCCATAAAAGACGCGATTGCTGCGGTTGCCGGCCACCAATTGCAGCCGGCGCTTCCAATACCGGCAACCAATGAAGCGATTCTGCTTTCCATCGAAAAACTTCGTGGTCAGATGAAAAGCTGAGCGCTGTTTGTATTCAATGCAGTTTTCGGCACACGCCTGCTATAAAACCATTAAATATTAATTTCAAGATTCTTAAAAAAGGATCGACAATATTCAATCTAACAAATTGAATGACATTTAATCGAATCAGAGTGTCAATTGATTCTTACATTTTCTAAATGAGTTCCGGAATGCGATCATCAAGAATATTCATCCTGCTTTTTATACTATCCTTTCTAATTTCCTGCAATTATCATTCTATTTTAAAGAAATTTAAACCGGATCGAGAAAAAGCGACCGTGCAAAAACAACCGGCAATACCCGAAGTGATGGGCATGAAATTTATTCCCGGCGGCACTTTTATGATGGGCAGTACAGCCAAAAAAACGGAAGCTCCGGTTCATCCTGTACATGTAGACGGATTTTATCTTGATGAAAATGAAGTTACCGTTTACGCATATATGCGGTTTTGTAAAGCCACACACCGCAGGATGCCCAAGCAACCGGTGTGGAGTGAAGATGAATATCCAGTTGTAAATGTAACCTGGAAAGACGCCCGGGATTTTGCCGCCTGGAGCGGAAAACGACTGCCGACAGAAGCGGAATGGGAGTACGCGGCGCGCAGTACTAAACCCGGAACCCGATACGCCGGCGATCCGAAAAATAGTTACTTTGGCAGTTTTGGCAATATTGCTGATGAATCGATGCTGCGCGTTAAATTACGTTTCCCGATAAAATCGCGTTACGATGACGGTTATATCCACAGTGCCCCGGTGGGGAGTTTTCCCGCCAATATTTTTGGTCTGTATGATATGGAAGGAAATGTGCTGGAATGGTGCGCTGACTGGTATGATCAAAATTATTACAAGAATTCCGAAAAAGAAAACCCCCATGGACCGGCAAAAGGAAATTATAAAATTATCCGCGGCGCTTCCTGGAACCGCAGCGGCGACTACCTGCGCTCCACCTACCGTTCCTGGTATCCTCCGGCCTGCAATTTTGATTTTTTAGGCTTCCGCTGCGCTAAAGATTTTCATTCTTCAGCGAGGCATAAATAACTATTCAACCGGAACACTCCTCCTAAAACAGTAGTTTGTGCTAATTGATATTTGTCACATACAAACCGAACAACCAGTTCTTATACTGTTTCGTCTTCAATAAATATTTCATAAAAAATCCATATTAAATTGTTTTTAACACATTGTTCGGAGAAACCCGTTTGGATCGGCGATTGTTTACAAGGGTTGAAATACCCGGTGCAAAAATCCAGTATAAGAAATCCGGCGTAAAAAAAATGCTCTCCGGTTTATCAAAACCGAAGGAAATAAAGAACATTTCCAAAAGCGGGCTATCTTTTCATTTGGATAAAAAATTCGCTCCCGGAGAACAAATTGCTATGAAGGTTCAGTTCCCGGACGGTAATAATTTTACCCTAAAAGGACATGTTCGCTGGAATAATTCTATAAACTCTGCAGATGTTTATGCCGTTGGAATTCAGTTTTTTCCATACGGTACCACCGCCAATTACAACCCTCTTTCCGCTCTTGATTACCTGCGCAATATGGAAGGACAGGCGTTAACGAAGATCAGCCCCGAGTAATTCTTACCTGTCTTACCATTTGATCCCCATTTTTGAAATATCTATATTGCTTATATTCTTACCATTAGTGTCCTGTTTAGAATTGGAAATAGTCAATTAATGTCCGTGATATCAATGTGAAGAGCGATGTCTATTTTATAGGAACTTAAAACCAACCCACTTCTGTACCCTGAGCGAAGTCGAAGGGTAATCCCCTCC